>NZ_BDGT01000001.1 GCF_001748285.1 Thermogemmatispora onikobensis
AGCGGTCGAGGTGAAGGCTGGTGACCCACGTTCGAGCCGCACACCATTGCTCGAATAGGCGAAGCCGGGGAGAGCAGCCCCGGGTCGGCAGCTTCTGGTTGGCCCGGCTGCTCCCTTCCTACTGGCGCCGTGCCGTGGTCCGCCTACGGGCATGTTTTGCCTGTTGTTGCTGTCGTCGTAGTTGAAAGGGAGGTGAACCGTTCATGCGGAAGCATGTGAATACCATTCTGGCAACGGCTGAACCCTCGGGTCAGTTAGAAGCGTTGGAGCGTCTGATGCGTCAGGCGCAGGAGCTGGATGTACAGGCAGTGGCCATACTGGGCAATCTGGCCGCGCGCAGCCTCAGCCGGCGCGACTACGGTCGCTTCTTCTCGCTGTTAGCCCAGAGCCGCCTGCCCACGTTCTACGTGCCAGGGCCCGAGGATGGGCCGCTGGCCCTCTACCTGCAGGAGGCAGCCCAGATTGAGGTCATCTATCCCTACCTGCATGGTGTGCACGGGACCTTCGCCCTGGCTCCGGGCTATGTGGTTTTCACTGGCATGGGCGGAGCAATTACCGATGACCCTCAACAGGCACGCGAGGAACAGGAAAACTTACGCTATCCAGCCTGGGAGGTGGCCTATCGCTTGAAGTTCCTCTCTGAACTCAAAGACTACGAGAAGGTTTTCCTGTTCCATACGCCGCCCTATCATAAGGGCTTCCATGAAGCGGGCAGCCCAACCCTGGCCGAGCTGATCAAGAGCTATAGCCCGCGCCTGGTCCTGGTCAGCGGCCCAGAACGCAAGCGCGAGCTGCTCGGCACCTCTGCCGTGGTCGCTCCCGGCTCGCTCGCCAGAGGCGAGTACAGCATCATTGATGTGCAACACCAGACTGTCGAGGGGCGGACACTGTAACTCTGTCTGTAAGAGAGGAAAAAAGAGCAGGGGGAGATTGATCGTCTGACCGGTAGCGGTCTGCCCCGTTTGTTCTCGGTTAGGCGTCTCTCCCGGCGGAGGGTGAAGAGCTGCCTCCTCTTGCTGCGCCTGACCCTGCCAGGAACCGGAATGTGACCAACATCACGGTGCATAAGCGTTGACGCTATTGATTGGACCGCATTGAAAGGAGGTCACAGCATGGCACTGACGCGCGGTTTCGATCCTTTCTCCGAAATGCTCAGCCTGCGCGATGCCATGAACCGGCTGCTAGAACAGAGCTTTGTACGGCCAGGCTCGACCCTCTTCGGCACAGGGTCACGCATGATCCCTCTCGACGTGCTGGAGACCGAGCAGGGCTATCGCATCACCGCCCTGCTCCCGGGCGTGAAACCTGAAGATATCGAGCTACTTGCTCATGAGCATAGCCTGACCCTCAAAGCCAAATACCGCGGCAGCGAGGAGAGCGAGGGCCAGCAACAGGGCACCTGGCTGCTGCGCGAAATCGGCAGTGGCACCGTTGAACGCACCCTGGCCTTTGATCGCCCCATCGATGCCGATAAAATCGAGGCGCGCTATGAGAATGGGCGCCTGACCATGACGGTTCCCTTAAGTGAAGGCAGCCGTCCGCGCCGCATCAATGTCCGGGCAGCCATACCTGTCTCTGCTGGCGCTACCCCCTGATTTCCAGGGCCTGGCAGATACCTGAACGACGGATGCGCTCGCGTGGCGCGGAAGAAGCAGAGGCGCGAGCGCCGGCGAGGCAGCGCCATGACCTGGCGCCCGTCTCCTCAGCGGCGCCCCTCTGCTTCTCTTATGCTTCTGGTGGCTGCTCTCTCCCCTCCCTGCGCGGCCTGGGCCACCAGCCGTGGCGCAGAGCGCCGACGCAGGCCCAGCGCATTGAAGAGGTAGCCGACAGTGAGCAGCAAGAAGAGCAGGTTGCGCAGCTCGACCAGAGGAAGAAAGCCCGGTACGCGCCAGACCTGGGTAGCGTCCTGGACCCGAGTATAGAGGAAGGGATAAATGAGCGAGGTCTGCAGGGCGATCAGCCCGAACCACAGCAACCAGCGGCGCTGCGTCGCCGTCAGATAGGCCACAAGCGGCATCAGCCACATCAGATACTGCGGGCTGAACACTTTGCCCGTCGCCACGAAAACCAACAGAGCCGCCAGGGACGCCTCAGCAAAGGCCAGCCGCCCGCGCGCACTCTGCCAGAGCACCAGTCCATAGCCGGCCAGCAGCGCCAGCGTACTGCCGAGCGAGACGGCAGGAACCAGGGGGCTGAGCAGGTTAATCGAGCCGTAGGTATAGGCAACGCGCACCGTCTGCCCGACCAGGGCCGCCAGCCAGATCACCAGCGTGCCACTCGACTCAATCTGCACAGGACGCTGAGCGAAATATGCAAGCTGGCTGGCCACCGCTCCCTGGAAGTCCAGAAGTGCAAAGACTCCCGTGGTCCCGAGCACCAGCGCAAGACAAAGCAGCAGGTTTCGCCAGTGGCAGCGCCGCAGCCACGAGAGCGCTTGCGCCACCCGTCCTGAAATCCCCATAGTAGCCCTGGCTGCCCCCTGCGCGCCGGTGATGCTCGTCGCCCTTGCAGCCTGCTGCTCGGCAAAGAAAAGCGGGGGCAATAGCAGGAAAGGATAGATCTTGAGCAGAATAGCCAGAGCCAGCGCGCTATAGGCCGCTGTCCAATGGCGGCGCTCTGCGGCCAAAACACAGAGCAAGGTCAGGGCCGCTGGTACGAGATCAAAGCGCAACAAGGCCAGGCCCCACTCGCCCAGGAATAAGTAGCAGGTGAAGGCCAGGGCCGCTCCGCGTGGTCCCCAACGTAACAGGAGCCAATAGATCAACAGCGCAGCCAGCGCCATCAACAGCCCGAAAACGAGGGGATAGTAAGCCGAGGGCACAAGCAGGCCGGGGGTGAAGAGGATGAGCGTCAACGGAGGGTACTCGATGGGCAGCGTATGCAAAGGCGGCAGCTTCTCCGCCCGGGCGGGCAAAAACGAACAATCGATCTGAGGAGCCAGCGCATGGGCCTGGCCTCCGAACCAGAACGCCAGCCCGTAGCACTCGTAGCGCGTCACGTCCGACGTGGCCCAGACCATCTGCCAGGAAGAAAGTGCCAGCATGACCAGGAGCGCCAGCGCCAGAGGCAGGAAGGAGAGCGCTCCCCCAGTGGGCTCAGCCAGCCGTTCTAGCCCCCCTCTGACTCCCTGGGCCACAGCCGAGAGGGCGGAGACGGGGGTCTCCGCAACGGGGAGGCCTCCCGAACCCGAACTGCTGCGCACATTTGACATACCTTTCTCACCAGACTACAATTCGGAACAGCATCAGAGAAGAACGGCCCGACAAAGGGGCTGGCTTCTTCCCAGAAGTATTTGACGACTGCCTGCCTGCCTTATCCCATCGGGAGGCACCGGGAGCGCAATGCTCAGCTCGGGGCGCGCCCACTCTTCTCGCGTGTCGACCTCGACCCCGGTGTGATCAGCGCAGTCCGAGGCCAGGACCAGAGGCTTCTCTGGGAAAGGCAGCTCGCACCAAGGATAGAGCAACGGCTCTGGTCTGTCAAGCAGCCTGGGGCAAGCATCCTGCTCGCTCACAGCACCCGCTCTAACCCGCTAGATAGATAGATGGATCAGAGGCCGGGCAACAATTGCACTGCTTGTGAGAGGAGGACCCAATTCAGATGGCTGAGTCCGCCCGTTCCTACACAAAGACGCTCAAGATCGGCGATGTCGCTCCCGACTTTACCCTCAAAAGCCATGTCCGCGAAGATTGGCATCTCGCCAACTTCCGTGGCAAGAAAAACGTCGTTCTCGCCTTTGTGCCTTTTGCCTTCAGCCGCGTCTGCTCAGCGCAGCTGCCCTCCTATGAGCGCGAGCTGGAGCGCTTCCGGAGCGCTGACACCGAGGTGGTTGCCATCAGCATGGACAGTGTCTATGCCCTGGATGCCTGGTCGCAGGCGATGCGCACCTCCTTCCCGCTGCTCTCCGACTTCTATCCCCAAGGGGCCGTTGTCGACCTCTATGGAGTGCGTCATCCAGCAGGTATGGCGGAGCGTGCTGTCATCCTGATTGATAAGGAGGGCATCATCCGCCACATTGAGGTCACCGCGAGCCCTTCCGACCTGCCTGATAACCAGAAGCTCTTCGAAGTCCTGCGCACACTCCAGGCCCAGGCAAACTAGCCCGGCCAGGAGCGTCCTTCTCCAAGTCAGCCAGCCAGGTGCTCACTCAGTCGATCAGTGGCTGCCGCCGGCACCTGCAAAGAGCCTCTGGACGGCTGGCTGACTGGAGAGCGATCCCCCCTCCGCCCTATTCCGCACCGGAGCAACCGGACAGAGCGCATTGACGTGCCGAAGAATTTGCGCTATCATCTCCTATAGCAATAAGCAATATCCCAGACCAGTCAAAGGAGGCACGCACGGCCAGGGCGAGCACAACGCCAGCCGGATCGGGACGGCTCAGTCCCAGGCGGAGCGAGCGAGCGAACGAACGAACGAAGGAGTGGAGAGAGGTGAGAGCAAGACCAGGGGAAAGGCCATAAAGACCAGCTTAAGGAAGCAGAGGGGACGGTGATCGGCGGGCGGATCTTCCTCTGGGCTGAGCGCGGGCCTCTTTAGATCGAACTGGCCTGGGGCCTGGGATCGGCAGCAGCAGAGAGCTGCAGCAGGGCGCTGCAGTCTTCCACCGCAAAGGACAGAAGCTATGGACATGCGCCATCATCGACGAGCGCCGAACGGCGTGCGGTCCCTGATGCTCGGGCTTGTCTCCCTGATCGTGGCCCTCCTGGCTGGGGCAGGAATAGCCAGCCTGGGCGCACAACCCGCGTGGGCCGCCTCCCCACACGTTGATGTGGCCAACCTCAACAGCGACATCAACCCGGGCGCGGCGCGCTTCCTCCAGCAGGCCATTGCCACGGCGGCCAGCGATGGGGCACAAGCGCTAGTCATTGTCATCGATACGCCTGGCGGTGATCTAGACTCCATGAAGCAGATTACCCAGGCTGAGCTGGCCAGCACGGTGCCCATCCTCACCTATGTCTATCCGCCAGGGGCGCGCGCCGCCTCGGCGGGGGCCTTTGTGGCGCTCTCCGCTCCAATTGCAGCAATGGCTCCTACCACACGCATCGGCGCCTCCAGTCCAGTGACCAGCACTGGCAGCAATCTCGATTCCACGCTGCTCAAGAAGATCGAGAATGACCTCGTTGCTCAGATTACCGGCACCCAGAACCGCTACGGACGCAACGCCACCCTGGCAGCGAAAATGGTCACCGAGGCCGCTTCCTACGATGATCAGACTGCTCTGCGTGAGCACATCGTCGACCTCGGCGCTCGTTCGCTCTCCGAGCTGCTGCAGAGCGTTAACGGACGGAGCGTTACCCTGGCCTCCGGGCGCAGCGTTGTGCTGCACACCGCCGGAACCGCTCTCACGACCCTCAATCCAGGGCTGTTCGAAGTGCTCTATAGCTTTCTTCTGGACCCCAACGTGGTCTTTCTCCTCTTCATTATCGCTCTGATCGGCCTCTACCTGGAGATCTCCCATCCAGGGGCCATTGTGCCCGGCGTTGTGGGTGGCATCGCTCTCATCCTCTTCCTGCTGGGGGCGGGATCACTCTCTCCTAACTGGACTGGCCTGCTGCTGATGGGCCTGGCCTTAGTCTTGCTGGTTCTGGATGTCCGCCTGCCCTCGCATGGTGTCCTGACTGTGGGCGCGGTTATCTCGCTCGTTATCGGCTCCTTGCTCTTCTTCAACAGCGACCAGGCGGAGCATGGTCCAGGAGTCACCCCCTGGATCGTCTACCTCATGGCGGGAGTAGTTGGCTTGCTCAGCCTGGCGCTGGTCAGTGTCGTTGTGCGGGCTCAGCGCCAGCGCCGGCCCTCGGGTGTTGAGAGCATGATCGGGGCCTGTGCCGTCACGCTGACGCCGCTGACACCCAGTGGCAGAGTGAACTACTGCGGTGAGAATTGGGCAGCCAGTCTGGTTGAACCCTATACTGCCCTCGATGAGGGCTGCGAGGTGACCATTGTGGCCGTCGAGGGCCTCCGCCTCTATGTCCAACCGGGCCTACCGCCGGCCCCACCCACCGACGGTACACCGACAGTCCCACCCTCAGAAAAGGAGGATTCCCAATGGGAGACTCTCTCGCTATAAGCGCCATTGTCGTCATTGTTCTCATTGTCGTGCTCATCTTGCTTTCTGGCCTGCGCGTCATCCAGCAATATGAACGCGGCGTCCTCTTTGTCCTTGGCAACCTGCGCGGGACACGGGGTCCCGGCCTGTGCTGGATTCCCCCGGTGATCGCGCGCTTGCTGAAAGTCGACCTGCGCATCGTTACCCTGACCGTGCCCCCGCAGGAGGTCATTACCCGCGACAACGTCACCGTCAAGGTGACCGCCGTCATCTACTTCTACGTGGTCAATCCCGAGGCCGCTATTGTCAATGTCATGAACTACCTGCAGGCGACCACGCAGATTGGCCAGACCACCTTGCGCAATGTCCTGGGACAGTCAGAGCTGGATGAGCTGCTCGCTCAACGTAACAAGATCAATCGCGAGCTGCAGGCCATCATTGATGAATTCACGGAGCGCTGGGGCGTCAAAGTGACTGCGGTAGAAATCAAAGATGTGGAACTGCCAGCTACTATGCAGCGTGCTATGGCCAAGCAGGCGGAGGCGGAGCGCGAGAAGCGCGCCAAGATCATTCATGCCGAAGGTGAGCTCCAGGCCGCCACGCAGCTGGCCCAGGCGGCCAACATCATTGCCTCCGAGCCAGGTGCTCTGCAGTTGCGCTATCTGCAGACCCTGACTGAGATCGCGGTGGAGAAGAACTCAACCATCATTTTCCCTCTGCCGCTTGATCTCATCGAGCCGCTGCTCAGGACGCTGCATGCTGCTCGTGAGGGCCGGGCTGCTCCTGCGCCCCAAGATGGTCCACGCCCTACACCAGCCTCGCCTTACCCCCAGGGCTGAGCCGATCGATGTAGGGAGCAGCGAACAACGTGCGAGAGACGAAGAGAAGAGGCCTCGGCCCATAACCCCACTGGCGCGGCGCAAGCCTCCGGCCTCTTCCTTCCCTTCGCTCGCCCTGCTGCGTGCTCAGTTGCTTGCTGGTCAGGCTCCCCCTGGCGGCCCGCTACCAGTCCTCGCTGGCTACGATTGTCGCAGCTCTGCGCGCTTGCTTTGGAGATACTCGGAGCATACCCGATAGGTCTCTTCAGAGATCAGCCCGCGTGACATATAGTGATTGAGCATCACATCAAGCTTGAGGATGCTGATCAGATTATAGCCGTGCTGACGAAGGCGCTCGGTTGCTCCATGCTCGCGGTCGATCAGCACAATCACATCCTTGACCTTCAGACCGTGCTCTTCCAGCAGGGCTGCGGTCTCCAGCACACTGCCCCCCCGTGTGATCAGGTCATCGATAATCAGAGCGGTATCTCCCGGTGTGTAGCGACCCTCGATCCCTCGCTGGCCCGTCCCCTCGGGGCGGATACGTGCATAAATCAGCGGCGTATTCGTCTCCAATGAATAGGCCGTTGCCAGCAGCAGCCCGCCGACTGGCACGCCAGCCACCACGTTGAAGGGATGAACGCGCGGACGCCGCAGCGATTGGGCGAGGCTGATCTCTTGCTGCATCAACTTGCTGGCTACGCGCAGCGCCAGCGGATTGCTGATCAGCACCTTGGGATTGACAAAGACCGGGGAACTCACCGCCGACTCGCTGACCGTGAAGTTCCCAAACTGGACACCGTTCAGGTCGAATAGGGCCTGGGCTAGCCAGAGGTTATCAAGAGACTGCTCTTTGACCACGTGACATCCTTCCTTGCGACGAAGAGTTGGGTGGTAGGAGGATAAGATAGGCCTCTCGCTTGAGCACAGTATACCATACCACTGGAACAAGAAGGCAGAGGAGCAAGACACCAGCCAGAGAAGAAAGCTCCCTGCTTGTCTGCTTCTTTGCTGCCCCTCCCCTTCCTCCTCAATGAAAAAACTGTCATGCCACTGGCGCAACTCGGTCCATATTCTCCCGATTCTCTGAAAAAATATTCATCTAACTGGGCGCGTAGTTCATGCAGAGTTCATGACGATGAGCTATACTCTTTGACGTGGATGGTTGCCCGTGCCTTATACAAGCACATGCATCTTTGGATATGACAGCTGGATAGGTGGCAAGGGAGAGCACTGGAAGATGGGGCGAGGATGCTGGATGGAGGAAGCAGAGTGGTAGGAGATAGTGAGGTGGGCGAAGATGCGAGAATGGCAAGGGTGTGCCGTGGCGTGGCAGGCGGGTGGGATGGATAGGGGTGGCAAGGATGCGCTGTATAGGGCAAAAGTCGATGACGCAGCGCGCGGGTCGTAGGGTGGAGAGGGGGGACAAGAGAGCGAAATCACCGGCACCGAGGAAACGAGTAAGTAAGGGCTGGCAAAAGCTGACCGCTGTTTGGGCTTATCCCAAATGGGGACGTTCTGGCTTAGAGAACGGGTGGCAAGGGAGGAGGCTGAGAATAGGTGGCATCGCTCACGGGCAATCTTCTTTTCAACAGGCGGCTGGCTGGACGCTGCTCTGATCGGTCCTCTCTGGGCAGTACACAGGGAAAAGACCGTCGAGCATCCGGTCAGCCGCTCTGTCTGTCTTCCTTTCGGTGGGAGTCTAGGGCTACGAGGGCTGCAGCTCTCTGTAGGAAGCCCGCGCGCCTGCTGAGGAGGGGAGAACATCTCAGAGGCGCCTGAGAGTGCTTGCACCTGGCCTGCTTTTATGATACCCTGGTCTCTACCTGCTGATCCGGGCGGGACGCGACGCAGGGCTTTCAGGAGAGGCAAGAGTCAATTCCCACGGCCAAAGCCGGGGGTCCAACGCCAGGGAGGAAGGGAGGGGGCGCGCGTCCACCTGACCTGGCGGCGAGGTCGCGCTCTTGCCAGCGGGTGCGGACGGCCAGGTCTGGTCGCGGCGGAGATGGTCAAAGCACGGCTGCTCCACACTCGTACTCACTCACTCACTCGCTCACTCTCACTCAGAAGCGACTGCACTGCCCTATGCCACTGATTAGTGTCAACAGTCTCGGAAAAGTCTACGGCGCCGAGCGGCTCTTTGCTGATGTAACCTTCCAGATCAACGAGCAGGATCGCATCGGACTGGTCGGCCCCAACGGGGCCGGTAAGTCAACCTTGTTGAAGCTCCTGGCCGGCTGTGAGGAACCTGACGAGGGTACCATCCTCGTCGCTCGCGGAACCCGCATTGGTTACCTCTCCCAGACACTCGACCTGCAACCAGAGCGGACCCTCCGCGAGGAGCTGCTGGCGGTCTTCAACGATCTGCGCTCCTGGGAGCAGGAGCTGCAGGAGCTTGCTCTGGCTATTGCCAACGCTAGCGAGCGTGGGGATGCTCTTCAACGCGAGCAGTTGTTGCAGCGCTACGCCGAGCTCCAGCTGCGCTTTGAACATGCCGGTGGCTATACCTATGAGCAGCGGGTGCAGCAGGTGCTGGACGGCCTCGGCTTCAGTCGTGAGCTGCACGATGTGCCCATTTCTCAGCTCAGCGGCGGTCAGCAGCGGCGGGCTGCCCTGGCGCGCCTGCTCCTCCAAGAACCCGACGTGCTCCTGCTGGACGAGCCAACCAATCATCTTGATCTCGATGCCCTGGAGTGGCTGGAGGATTATCTGCAGGCCTGGAAAGGGACCCTGGTCGTCGTCGAGCATGACCGCTACTTCCTCGACAAGCTGGTGACCCGTATTCTGGAGCTGGCCTTTGGGCGCGTCGAGGAGTATCCTGGCAACTATAGCAAGTATCTGCAGCTGCGCGCCGAGCGCTTTGAGCGCCGTCTGCAGGAGTACGAAGAGCAGCAGGAATTTATTCAGCGAACCGAGGAATTTATTCGTCGCTATAAAGCCGGTCAACGCAGCCGGCAGGCCCGGGGGCGGGAGAAGCTCCTCAGCCGCCTGGAGCGTCTCAATCGCCCCCAGGAATTCCAGGAGCTGCGCTTTGAGCTGAAGCCCGCGCAGGAAAGCGGGCGCAGTGTGCTCTCTACCCACGGGCTGGTCGTCGGCTATCGTCAGCCTGGCCGCGAACCCCGGGCGCTGGTGCGTATGCCCGACCTGGAGATCCTCCGTGGCGAACGTATTGGCCTGCTCGGCCCCAATGGTGCCGGGAAGACCTCGCTGCTGCGCACCCTCATTGGCCAGCTGCCGCCGCTGCGCGGCAAAGTGGCCCTGGGCCACAACGTCCACATTGGCTACTACTCGCAGACGCACGAGGACCTTGATCCTACTCGTACAGTTCTGGATGAGATTCGCGAGGTAGCGGCTCTGAGTGAGGAAAGTGCCCGTGCTTTGCTGGCGCGTTTCCTGTTCGAGGGCGATGATGTGTTCAAGCCCATCGGCAGCCTGAGCGGCGGCGAGCGTAGCCGCGTGGTCTTGGCCAAGCTGGCATTGCAGGGGCCCAATTTCCTGGTGCTCGACGAGCCTACCAATCACCTTGATTTACCGTCTCGCCAGTTTCTGGAGGAGGTTTTAGCCACCTTCAGTGGTACCCTGCTCTTTGTCTCGCACGATCGCTACTTCATTGATCGCCTGGCAAGCAGGATCTGGGTGATCGTTGAGGGCTTGCTGCTCTCCTATGAGGGCAACTACAGTGACTATCGCCTGCGTCTCCAGCACGAGCACGGGCGCTTGCTGGCGCGGGAACGCGAAGAAGAAAGCGCTCACGGGATCTCTCGGAAGTCGCTCGGTCCAGAGACAGTGCCTGCGGAGGTCAGACCTGACCAGGCCGGGCGGAGTCCCGGGCGCGGGCGGCGCAGCCGCCGGGTGGGGCAGCCTCGCCCACGCAGTCTGGCCGCGGTTGAGCAGGAGATCGAGGAGCACGAGCAGCGGGTCCACACGCTGGAGGAGGCCCTCAATGAGGCCGCTGGCAAAGGAGACGTTGCTGAGCTAGAGCGGCTGACCAGCGACTACGAGACAACCAAAGCAGAGCTAGAGCGGCTCCTTGCCGAATGGGAGCAACTGGCGGCAGACCAGGCTGAGGCTGAGGCCCCCCATTAAGGACCGCCTGGAGCCGTGGGCCACGGCAGTGCCCAGTCAGCCAGGCTTAGCGACGGCGCACGCCACGCAGCCAGCCGCTCAGCAGCCCAACCAATGCCAGCAGCAACGGCAAGACAGCCGCCAGGCCAAGCCAGAGCAAAGCAAATAGGATGGCCGTAAAGCCCTGTGGGTTGGCCCCGACCAGTGCCACCAGGCGCGTCCTTCCACTCTGTGTCAAAAGCAGGTAGACTGGCAGCGCAGTAGCCAGCAGACTCATCAAGGGGATGGGGAGAAAACGCCAGAAGCCGTCGAAATAGCAGCCGGAGAGCGCATTGGCAGAGAGCACCGCCAGTCCCAGGCCCTCGATGGTCAACGGGAGAACTCCAGGAACTCCCGGATGGGTGGTAGCCAGCCAGGCCCCAAGCCCCCCCAGTCCCAGGCCGATCGCCTGCAGTAGCAGGCTCATGAGCAAGGCCCGCCCCCGGCGACGTGCGCCTCGTCCACTCCCGGCAGGACTGCCAGCCGTGCCTGCAGCGCTCGTAGCGGGTGAGGCCGGTCCAGCGCTGGAGCTGAGCGAAGGCGCGCCAGTGGGCGATGCTGGCGTCTGGGCCACTGCCATCTTGACCAGAATCGCCGACCTGATCGTCTGGGTCTCCGCGTTGTGTGGGTCTAATGACAGCGAACGTTCTACAGCCTGGAGGGCCTCTTCGAATTGCCCCAGGTTAGCCAGGAGAGCAGCGCGCATGCTCCAGGCCAGGGCGTTGCCAGGCTCCTGATGCAGCACCTGCTCGACCGCCTGCATGGCTTCAGCAAAGCGGCCCGCGGTCCCGAGGAGCTGCCCCTTAAGAAGGAGTGCCTCGGTATGAGTCGGCATAAGCTGCAGAGCCTGCTCCAAATGGGAGAGGGCATCAGCGGGCCGTTGCTGCTGGAGCAGGGCCCGGGCCTGCTGGAGCAGCAGTGCTGCCTGCTGCTCTGCGCCTGGCGCCGCCATCGCCAGTGCTGGCTGCTGAGGAGAGAGTTGAGCGATGCCTGTGGGAGCTTGGGGTGGCTGCAGCATCTGACCCATCGGCTGAACAGTCTGCGGGGCTGGCCCCGGATCTGCTGGCCACTGTGGTAGACCAGGTTGACCGCTGCCTGGGCCTATGCCGATCCTGGCCGCGGCTGCTGCCGGCGTCTCGGTCTTCTCTTCGCCTACCAGGACCACTGGCCCGAGCCCCTGGCCAAAGAGCTGCGGACGCTGCTGCTCTCCAAGGCTCTGCTGCAGGTAGAGGGCAAGGCGCTGAAAAATGATCTGCCCGCTGGTGGGATCTGCTGCTCCCCCGCACAATCCGAGCAAGAGGCGATGGGCCAGCATGCCTACATTCTGTTCCCCCTGCTCGGGCGCGAACTCGTTCCCGCGACAGGAACAGAGCAGGAAGCGATTGGGGAGCTGCTGCAAGGCGGCCAGGAGCATGGGACCGGGCAGTGGCTTGCAATCGAAAGGCGAGGCTCGCCGCTGCCCCCAAAAGCGTCCTGTCTGGAAGCAGTCAAGCACACAAACAATGGCCCGCGCCGGGCTGCGCCCGAGCAGCTGCAGCAGCGTCGTGGCGAGCTGCAAGCCACTGGCGGGCTGCTGATAGAACGTATCTGCCAGCGCAAGATACCCCTCAGCTCGCCCTTCATCGAGAAAAGCATGCCCGGCGAAATAGAAGAAGAGCGTATCATCGGGACCTGCGACTTGGAGGCAGAGCTGCGTGAGACACTGCTCGATGCGCTGCCGTGTGGCCTGCGCTCCAAGCAGCAGTTGTACATCAGAGGAATTCCAGCGCCCTCCCCGGCTATTCGTCAGCCAGTGCGCAATGGCCCTGGCATCTGTCTCGGCGTAACGAAGGGGGTGAAAGCTCCTATCCTGGTACTGATTAATGCCGATCAGAAGGCCCAGGCGTCTGCCCATGCACGCTCCTTACTGCGATAGCAAAGATTGCGGAGTTATTGTACGATAAATTTCGCCAGCCTGGAAAGAAATGGCGTACGTCGGTACTTTTGGCAGGGTGAAGGCAAAGGCTGGACTGGGACCGGGCGAGGACAAGCCAGACCCAGATAAGGTGACTGGCTTGCTCCTCTGCGGTCAACTGGGCCGGAAGCCAATCCGGCGGGCACCTGCTTGCCTCGATCATCTTGCGAGAGGAGCATTTGTGTCTCTATGCCTCGTGTGATTGGCCTGACAGGAAATATTGCCTGCGGCAAAACAACCGTGGGCAATATGCTGCTGAAACTGGGTGCAGAGCGCTACATTGATGCTGATGCCCTGGTCCACTCGCTCTATGAACCGGGCCAGCCGGTTACGGCTCAAATTGCTCATGTTTTTGGCCCCTCCGTTGTGACATCGGAGGGGCGAGTTGATCGTCGGACCCTTGGTAATATCGTATTCCGTGATCCCGAGGCACTGCGTCGGCTGGAAGCCATCGTTCATCCAGCGGTTGGCGCAGCCTTGCTGGGAGAGCTGAGCCAGGTCAGCCCCTCTGGCATCGCGGTGATCGATGCCGTCAAGCTGCTGGAAGGGAAGACGGCTGCGCTCTGTCAGAGTAAATGGCTGGTCATCTGCTCGCCAGAGCAGCAGCTTCGCCGCCTGATGGAACGCAATCGGCTCAGCGAGGAGGAGGCCCTGGTGCGCCTGCGTGCCCAACCTTCGGTCGAAGAGCGTCTTCCACTGGTCGACGAGGTGATCGATAACAGCGGCTCACTGGAGGAGACTCGTCGGCAGGTTGCCAGCGCCTTCGCTCGCTTCTGCCAGCATTTTCCTCCCTTCTGAAGGTGCCAGGTGAGGCGCGCGGCGCGCTCCCTTCCCGCGAAGAGAACAGGAATAGAGAGCCGGCCTTTCTGGCCGGCCTGCTCTCCTGTCAGTCAGACTGCTTTCCTGATGCTGCCCAGCCCAGCCTGGCTATCTGGCCTTGCCCAGGAGCTGCCCACCCAGAGCCGTTAGACCTTTCTGCTTAGAGTTCCTTATCCTGGTTCTCCAGTTTTCGATGAAGCTCTTCGATACGCTCGATCACCTCATCGAGGGTCCGCAGGCCCAGCTCCTCCATGTCCTCACGGATTGTCTCCAGAATTTCTAGCATTTCGAGATCGTCATACTCTTCAGCATCAAATTCTTCTTCCTGTTCAAGGTCATCGGTCATGGTGATACTCCCTTCTGAAATTGCTGCTCCGGCTCAGCCGGCGGCAGGCGAACCACTTGCCCATTATAGCAATGGGCCCTGGAAGAGAAAAGAGACAGCGCTATCTTGATAGTTCCAGCCGACCTGAGTGATAGCACCGGTGGTCAGCAAACGGGGAGCGGCGAGGGGTTGACCTTGGGCATCCAGCGTTGCCAGATACAGGCCGTTGCCCTCGTGAAGAAGGCTTTTTCCCTGCCACCAGAGCCGTCCGCGTGTCAGGAAGACAAGGCTCCGGCTATCGCTCCCCCAGAGGCTATTGGGCACTGGCTGTAACAGAGCGCTGACGGCTGGCAGCTGCTCGCCGGCTGCGCTCATCGGCCCCAACGGGGTCCGGTCGCTCAAGAGCAGCTGCTGTCGCCCCGTCTGGATATCGACCAGCCAAAGGCTATGGCGTCCATCGAGGAGCAGGAAGCGCCCGTCAGGTGACCAGAAGGGGACGCTATCGATCTCTGCCTGGATGCTCAGGCGAAGGCTTCCATCGAGGTTGACAATGAGATAGCGGCCATCGGCTGTCGAAGCCAACACTTGCTGCCCACTGCTTGACCAGGCAAACTGTCGGCAGCTACAAGTGAGCAGCGTCCGCGTCTCACCAGTTGGCTGCTGCAGGATCAAGGAGATCTGACTCGCTGAGCCATTGGGTACCGCAGAGATGGCGTAGAGAAAGGCCGGTTGCGTCTGGTGTGGCTGCCAGAGGACACGCTCCAGCGTAGCTGGCAGCGGGTGACCGGGTGGCAGCGTGCGCGTGAGCCAGCGCTGCTCAGTGCCAGTGAGGTTGATGGTGAACAGGCCATGTTGGTCAACTCCCAAGATCCTCCCGCCAGCGTTGCTGAGCGAGGGAATGGCCAGGCTGGCCGGTAGCGTCCGCGTCGCGATGCCGCCAGGCTGGTCGTTCTGGGCCAATTCCCAACGCAGCAAGGAAGTCTCTCCTCTGAGGGTAAGACGATAGAGAAGGCGGCTTCCCGTGGGGTCCCACCAGGCGTCACTGATGCGCACGGCGGCACTGGAGAAGAAGATTGGGATGGGCGAGCCACCATCAACGCCAACGGTATTCAATCCGGCAGGAGCATCGGGCACCAGCCCGGTCAGAGAGTCTGGTTTAAGACGGCGTCCCGCTGTGCTCGCCGCATAATCACTATCCAGCGTGCGGAACACCAGCAGGTGGTGATCAGGCGACCAGCCTACTCCCACCACAGGAGGGGTGTTCTCAACGACTTTGTAGGCGCCGCTGCCGTCGGGATAGATGGTCCAGAGCTGACCATCGCGCACAAAAGCGATTTTGGTCGTGCCGCTGTAGCCCGGGCTGCAGGCACTTGGTCCCAGGGCAAGCACGATACAGCTCAGCAGGACCAGAGTCACCATATGCCGCCTGCTGCCATTCATGCCTCAGAGTATAGCGCTCCCTTCCTTGCTCGTCAACCTTGTCAGGGAGCTGCCGGAAAAGCCGCCCTGCTCGCGCCCCTGAAAGGCGAATCTTGTATCCCTTTTTGATCACTTCACCGTGTTAGAGATGGTGAGTGTGATTTGTGCCAGCCACCGAATGGGAAAGTAAAGCAGGCTATCGGGCATGAATTGCTGTTCACTACACTGAATCTTCTTTTGTTCTACTCGAAGGAGGGACACCTATCATGGCAGCAGCTTCGCTTGTGCTCGCGGCCACCTTGAATCCTGGAGGCATCATTGCCTGGCTTATCATTGGTCTGATCGCAGGAGCGCTGGCCGGCTTTCTGGTGAAGGGAGGCGGTTTCGGTATCATCGGAGACATCATTGTTGGGCTGATTGGGGCCTTCCTTGGTGGCCTCATCATGGATCTGCTGGCACCCGGCGCCAGCTTCGGCTTCTGGGGTAGCCTGGTTGTGGCGCTGATTGGGGCCTGCATCCTGATCTTTCTTCTGCGCCTCTTCTCGCGTGGGCGCGGCAGCACTGTCTAAGAGGACGGCGTAGGCTCGCTTGAATGCTGACAGCTAGATTCACTTACCAATCAGCAGAGGAGTGAGTCCTGTCTCAATGATCAGGCAGGTGCACGAGTAAGCACAAAAGGGCCTTGCTCGTGCACCTGCGTTTTTTCTGGTGGCTGGACCATGCAGCTGTCACCTTCCCGCCGCGATCAGGCAGCCTTGATGCTGGGCAGTGGGTGAGCCACGAAGAACTGCCAGATCACAGCGGTGGCGCTGAGGGTATGGGTTGTCTTCCCAAGGTAGGGAACAGGGATCAGCGAGCCAGGCCAGGTATGGCCGCCCCCGGCCACCCGGTAGTGGACTACCAGGCCCGGAGCTGTGCAGTGGGACCATGCTTCGCCGGTGATATCGCTCTGGGTCAAGAAGACCGTAGGTCCTTGCTGGCAGCCATCGCGCCTGGCCCAGTCCTCCAGCCACTGTGGAATGGGAGGCAGGCCCAGACCTGGCATCCCCTCATAAGGAACAATGAAGTCGCCTGTCCCGTGAATCTCCAGGAGGGGGACGCTCCGCTGAGGGTGGCAGCCCCCGGGCAGCGGGTAGAAAGCGCCTGCCACAGGCGCGAAGGCCGCGATTTGTGTCGAGAGACGGCAGGCCAGCAAGGCTGTCAAACCGCCTCCATTCGACAGACCAGTCGCAAAAATACGCCGCAGGTCAAGGCACCAGTGCCTTTCCAGCGTCTGGAGTAAGTCACTCGTGAAGCGTACATCATCAACGGGCGTGGGATGGGGGCCATAGGCGTTCCAGCCAGTCTTGCCGTCGGGGGCCAGAACGCCATCGGGATAGACCACCAGAAAATTGGCGCGGTCCGCCAGTGAAGAAAAACCCGTATAGGTCTCCTGCTGCTGACCATTGCTGCCGTGGCCGTGGAAATTGAGCACGAGAGGCAGGGGCTGATCCGGCTGGTAGCCTGGGGGGATATGCAGGCGATAGCTGCGAGTGACCCTGCCTGACTGCAGAGTCGCCACCAGTGTCGTACCGCGGGCGGGGGCGGGTTGTCCGCAGCCTTGACTCTTCTGACTCGCCCCCGTTGGAGCCGTTGTCGCCTGGCTATTGTGGTTGCTCTCCGGGCTCCCACTGCCACTGAGGTTGTCTGAAGCATTGTTGCCGTGGCAGCCGCTCAGCAGCACCAGCAAGAGGAAAATCACCCACGCCACACGGGTACCCCTCCAACGAGCTTCTTGCATCAGGGTTGCTCCTTTATCTTGAGTTCTCATAGGGGGGAGCGCGGGGCGGCCTTCTCTGCCACTCCCCTTAGAAAAGACGCTCCAGCCGGCTTCATCTGGCGAATGCCTTGGGCAATCTTGCTAGCCTCTGCCTCCGCTCACCCCCGGCTCGACCGGACTGAGGCCAGTCTCGCTTGTCCCCCCTTGTCTGTTAGCAGGAAAGCAAGCAAAGAATTATAATAAAGGGAAGCGTCAAGCAGGGAGAGATCGCTCCCTGCTCCCAATGGAGGAACGGGAGCTGTATCCCGGTCCGGCCCTGCCCTGGTTGGTTAGCTCCGGGGGCCGTGGCTGCGCCGGGTGCAGAGCAAGGGGCATCGCGACCATGAGAGAGCAACGCCATTCAGGTGACCACTTCCCGCCGTTATTGGAGCGACCGCAGCGTAGCTGGCGACGCCTGCTGATTGATACCCTGCTGGCCTTTTTCGCCGCGGCGCTGGTCACCGCCGTGATCTATACCTTCGCGCTCTATCCGCGCATTCCGAACATTTCGCTGCTCTATCTACTCGTGGTGCTGGCGCTGGCCAGCACACGTGGTCTCTACGCTGCGGTGTTGACATCCGTTCTGGCTTTCCTTTTCTTTGACTACTTCCTGGTGCAGCCGCTCTACAGTCTGACTGTGAATCGTTTCGAAGAGTGGCTCGCCCTCTTCGTCTTTCTCACCGCTGCCATCATCACCGGGCAGATGACCAACGCCCTGCGCAGGCAGGCAGACGAAGCCCGGCGACGTGAGCGGGAGACACGCATTCTCTATAATCTAGTGCGAGCAGCCAACCACGAAGAGGACTTCCAGCACCAGCTGACCATTGTGACGCAGGCCGTTGCCCAGGTCTTTGCTTCCTGGGGGGTCTGCGACTGCGTGCTGCTCCTGCCTAATGAGCAAGGCAGGCTGGAAGTGCTCGCGAGTGCGCGCCTGCCGCGAGAGCAACTCCGGCTCTCGTCGGACGAGCAGGCCACTGCGGCCTGGGTCATGGCCAATGGCCAGGCCGCCGAGCTGCATGATGTGCCTCTGGAGGGGAGTAGACCCTATGGGCGGGGCCTGCGTGCTACCCTGCAGAGTTCCCTGCGTGGCTGGAGCCGACGCCGCTATGCCCGGCTGCTGCCGCTCAAGACGGGCGGGCGTGTCCTGGGCGTGCTCCTGCTCGTCATGGAAGAGACCGAGTGGCCGCACCCGAGCAGAGTCAAGACCTGGCAGCCTCGCCTCACCGGGCCGACAGCGGCACTGGAGGGACCCTTTTTCTCAGCTTTTCTCGATCAGGCTGCGGCAATCATCGAGCGCGCTCGTCTCAGACAGGAGGGCCTGCAGCTCGAGCTGCTGCGCCAGACCGATGCACTGCGCACAGCCCTCCTCTCTTCCGTCTCACATGACCTGCGCACGCCCCTGGCCTCCATCAAAGCGGCGGCCAGTAGTCTCCTGCAGGAAGACATTGTGTGGGACGAGGAGAGCCGGCGCAGTTTTGCCCTCACCATCGAGCGCGAGGCCGACCGGCTCAACCGCCTCGTCGAAAACCTGCTCGACATGTCGCGCATCGAGGGCGGTGCCCTCAAGCCCGAGAAAGAGTGGTACCCTCTTGACGAATTGATCCATGATGTCCTGCTGCAACTGCAGCCGCTGCTGCAGCAGCGCCAGGTGGAGGTTGACCTGGAGGAGGACCTGCCGCCCGTGCCAGTCGATTATCTGCAGCTCAGTCAGGTGCTCACGAACCTGATTGAAAACGCCGTGCGTCATACCCCTGCCAGCAGCCCGATTGAGATCACAGCCAGACGCAGCAATGGCTACGTGCAGGTCAGTGTCGCCGATCGCGGGCCTGGCATTCCCTCCACCGATCTTGAGCGCATCTTCGACAAATTCTATCGTGTGAGGCGCGCACGAGGTCCAGGCAGCGGGAGTGGACGCGCCGGGGGGACTGGCCTTGGCCTGGCGGTCTGCAAGGGTCTAATCGAGGCCCACGGGGGGCGCATTTGGGCCGAGAACCGCCAGGGCGGTGGCGCGATCTTCCACTTTACCTTGCCGCTCAGCACTCAGGAGCAGGAGAGCACGAGGGAGCAGGCCGAGACCGCTGTCCCCGCGCCAGAGGGGACCAGGCCCAGGTCGACCACCTCGCCTCTTGTGGCACCGGTCTCGGACGAAGAGACGGCAGAGACGAGTAATCTGGCTCGTGTTGGTAAGCGAGAGCAGAGGGAGGAGGAACAATCGCGTTCATGAATGCAACAGGCGGGGCACGCATCCTGGTTGTCGACGATGAGATCGAGATTGTCCGCGCGCTCCAGCGCAGCCTCAGCGCCTACGGCTATGAAGTCTACGCGGCCAGCAGTGGCGAAGAGGCCCTCGAAGCGCTTAGCCACTTTCGTCCAGATGTCATGCTGCTGGACCTGGGATTGCCAGGGATCAGCGGGCTAGAGGTCTGTAAGCGCGTGCGTGCTCACTCGAATCTCCCGATCATCGTTCTCTCGGTCAAAGACAGTGAGCGTGATAAGGTGCTGGCGCTCGATCTGGGAGCTGACGATTACGTCGCTAAGCCTTTTGGGATGAACGAGGTGCTGGCCCGCATCCGGGTGGCGCTGCGCCATGCAGCGCCGCTGCAGGGAGGAACAGCCGCGATCTTTAAGGCCGGCCCGCTAGGCATTGACTTTGCGCGTCGGCTGGTACTGCTCAACGGCAAAGAGGTAAAGCTTACACCAACAGAATATGAGCTACTCAAGGTCCTGGTACAGAACAGAGGCAAGATCATGACGCGCCAGATGCTCCTGACCCGCGTCTGGGGGAGCGGCTATGGAGGTGAGGCTCACTACTTGCATGTCTACATTGGGCAGCTGCGACGCAAGATCGAGCCAGACCCAGCTCACCCTCGCTTTATTCTCACCATCTCCGGTGTTGGCTATCGTTTCTCCGCTGAAGAAGAGACGGCAGGAGAGGATGCAGAGGAGGAAGAGAGAGAAAGGAGTGGCGAGAGGGGGAAGCCTGCAAGGGAATAGGTGGCCAGACGCTCCTTCAAGCCCATCTGATCCAGGGCAGACGACTTGCGGCGTCAGGCGTACCGGCACGGAGGCAGCCGAGGAGCAAGAGACAGCCCTGAGAGTCACCGAGCGCTCTCCACGATCCTTGTGCGAAGGACTCATACAGAGACAGCTCGGCCACAACAACGCGATGCAGAAGATCGCTCTTTTCGTGTCTGGGAGGCGCTGTCTGTCTGTCTGCCTGCCTGTCTGCAGGCTTCCCAACCCAGTAGAGGAGCTGGTCCCACAGGTGTAGGACCACAGAAAGGCTCTCAAGAACCTCTTAGATGCTCACCCAGATCAGCGGCCAGAAATTCTGGACGCTGCCCTGCACATAGAAGCCATCGTTCGCCTTCTCCAGCAGGAACGAATAGTATCCAGCCCCACCTGTCACCGTCACCGTGCCGCCGGCCTCGGGCAGCCAGACCGTTCCAATGGGGACATCGTTCAGATAGAGAGTCAGCAGCATGGCATAGCCGGGGCGATAGGTGTAGGAGGTAAAGACCCACTGGTGCGTCCCAGCATCCAGATAGTACTCGTCGCTGCGTGTCGCTGCCGCAAAACTATAGCCAAAGCTATAGTGCTGGTCGGGGCTATTATAATAGAGACGTGAACGAAGAACAGGCAGCTGAGCCCGCGTCGCCGTCGCTGGCTTATGGGCCAGGGCTGCGGCCTGGGCATGAGCTGGCAACAAAAGCCAGCAGGAGACAACCATCGTCAGGGCAACACTCAAGGCAAGAACCCAGCGTTTCATCAACTGCACTCCTTTCCAGCATTCCCAGCTAGCTTGCGGTATCTGCCAGAGCTTGTAGCCCCTGCTGAACAGAGAACTACTAGTGTAATTATAACATATCTTTACAAACTAACAAAGTGATTTACATCTATTTATCGATATAGAATCTCCTGACAAGCTATTACGCAAGTCGTCAGCAAGACGGCCTGGGGGGCACTGCTCGAGGGGGGGAGATGGCAGCAGCCTAGCGGCTGCTGCCGCTAAGCTCCTGGAAGGTCTCAGGAGCGAAGCTGCTCCTGTCGGTCCCCTCTTCGGTGGTGGGGTGGGGGGAGAACTGAGTAGGCTCCTGCTCGCGGTGGGGAAGGAAGCGGGCGCCGCTCAGTACCAGCACCTCGCACGGGGCATGCTTCAGCACATACTCGACAGCGGGATCAATCTGCTGCAAGCTGCCGCGTACTCGCACGGGGCAGTTGGCCACAATGATCAGGTCGGCGGCGATCTGGGTCGCCTCATAAACAATGGCAGAGCCAGCCTGTCGCGCCTTGAGCACCCGCACCGTGAGCGCTGAGGGCATCTGGCGGGCCACCGAGCGCGCCCGCTCGACCAGAGCCTGGACGCGCTCCTCCTCTGTCCCCAGGGTGGCATCCAGGGGCAGCATAAAGGGCACCTCAATCACAGCCAGCGCCCAGACGCTTCCATTGCGATGGCGGGCCATCTGCAGGGCCAGAGCCAGGGCGCGATCGCTCTCCTCACTACAGTGCAGCAGCGGCACCAGAATCCGTGTCATCTTATTCAGCGAGCGCACGGCCCGGCTAGCGGTACGGCTTAGCTCAGTCTCTGGGGGCAAGTGAAGCATCCAGCCGAGAACCCCTATGATCGAGGCAGCAAAGAGGAGCGCAATGGCTACCCCGGTGGGAGTAACCAAGAGCGGATTCGTTGGCGTGGCTACCAGCGTCACCAGCATCATGGCTCACCTCCTCTCCGTTGGCGGGCGTGAGCCAGGCGCCGGGGAGGGAGCAGCTGGAGGCGCACCATACCCAGCGCCACAAAGGCCAGGCCCAACAGCACCAGCGTCCAGCTCTGCCAGCCCAGCCAGAGTGCCCGCAAACTAATAATGAGGCCCAGAGGAATAATGAGAACGCTCACCACCTGGCGATAGCGTCCTTGCCAGTCGCGGCTGTCCCGCATCACCTGCTCTTGCTTCTCACCTGCCTGGGTGATACAAGCATGTGCTCTCTCCCGACTTCGGCGGGCACTCATCCTTTCCTCCTTTGCTCCTCTTCACGAGCCGTTGTCGTTGTGCGTCGACCATTGCCCCGGCTCTCCTGGGAGGAGAGTGGTACTGGCACCACGCGAGTGGGAGGCGCAGCCAGAGGCGCCCGCGGCTCTTCACCCGCCAGGTGGCGTTTGCGCGCCAGATTCTCGCGCAGTTCCTCAACCAGGTCATACTCCTCGGCATCTGCATAGACAACCAGTTGTTCCTCGGGCCAGTCGCGCGGCACACTTCCAAAGATCGGCAGACCCGAGCGCTTGCGATGCCAGACATAAATCAGCAAGCCCAGCAGCAGCCAGCCCGGTCCGGCGAGCCGTCCGATAGCGTGTGTCAATACCACCATCACCAGCATACTGCTGATCCCCAGCAAGCCCAGGATGCCTACCACTGGCAGCAAGCGACTCTCGCCATCCTTTCCGCGGAAGCGAATATTCAGCGGCACCTTGAAAGGGCGCGGCGTCCAGGGATCGACGAAACGCAGCACCAGCAAGGAGATGAAGACCAGAATATAGGCCGTCGCAGCGCCAAAGGCGTACATATTGCCCAGCACGTCGTAGGCATTGGGCGAGAGACCTGCCAGCCACAGCTCCAGCAGGGCAAAGCCGGAGAAGACCACCAGCGTGCGCACAGGCGTGCGAAACTTCGGGTGCACTCGTGCCAGTTGCCGTGGCAGCAGATCGTAGCGGGCCATAGAATAAGTGATGCGCGAAGATCCGAAAACGCCCGCGTTCGACGAGATCAGCACCAATGTGGCGCCCAGCAGGGCCACGTAGGGGCCGGCAACCAGCCCGAGAAAAGGAATATGGCTGGCGAGCCAGGCGATTGGGTCGCCGTTGTGCTCGGCGAAAGACTGCCAGGGCAGCATCGCCAATCCCAGGTTCGAGAAGGCCAGGGCATAGATCAGTACTGTCAAAATCAGGGCGAGCGAGGTGCGCGGCACCACCTTGCCGGGCCGAATCGTCTCCTGGCTGGCCTGACTAATCGATTCCAGGCCCACGAAGGAGATGATCGCCAGCGATGCCCCATAGGCCAGATGGTAGGGATCGGGCCAGGACTGTGTCATCTGTTGCAGCAAGAGCTGTGGATCAAAAGCGAACAGGAAGCCGAAGAAAAGGATCGTCGACTCGCTGATCACATCCAGAGCGCCCAGCACCTCATTGAAGCGTGAGGACTCACGCACCCCGATAATATTGAGGATCGTCAACAGGACGACGAAAACAGTCGCTTCCAGGATGAGCCACGGCTGAACGCCGGGCAGGGTCAGCGCTCCCAGGTGCAGGTCGACGCGCGCATTCAGGGCCGGCAAGAAGAAGTTGATGTAGCCGGCAGAGGCCAGAGCGAAGAGAGAGATGTCGATAGTAAAATCCAACAGGACGGCCCAGCCGGCCACAAAGCCCCAGAAATCGCCCAGGCCGCGCAGCACGTAGAACTGGCCACCGCCGGCCATTGGATAGGCCGCTGCCAGCTCGGTGTAGGCCAGGCCGACCATCACGTAGACCAGGCCAGCGAAAAGGAAGGCCACATTGGTCGCGCCCTGAGCCGCGGCCATCACGATGCCCAGCGCCACATAGACATCGGCCCCTACGTCAGCGTACCCCCAGGTATAGGAACCCCAGATCCCCACCGCGCGCCTGAGTCCCGGTCCCACCTGCTCCTGGGCCGCTGCGGGAGTAGTGTGTGTATCGGCCTCAGCGGAGGCGAGCGGCGCTCGCGCTGACTGATTGCCGAGCATGAGACTTCCCTCCTTCTCTGCAGGGCGAGGCCGCAGGGGTGGCTGATCCGTTCCTTCTTCTCTTCTCTGCGATCTTCGGACCGGTTCCCGCTCGTTCCAGCTGGGCGCGCCGCGTCTCGGCTCCCGCAGTCTCGCCCTGTGAGCGTTACTCCCATTATAAAAGCGCCTGCCTCAAGGAAGCCTCAAGAAAAAGCAACACCTGCTCAAAAGCTGCTCAAGATGGCGCCTGTTCCCCGGACCGTCTACACACTGCCGTTGCCCTTGCGCTTTCTTTCTCTAGAAGATAGAATAGGATAGGTTCCACACGTTTTCCTGGTGAGTGGGCGTCTGGAGTGCCCCAGGCCCGTGGCCAGCCAGTCTGTCTGCCGGAGTCACTCGACCAGGCAAGAGCGTTGGCGACGGGCGGCAACGCAACGGCTGCCTTCGACCGGCTGCTCGCAGCAGCAATGCTCCTGGGCAGGAGCAGCCAGCGCATTGGCCCACATTGCGCTCACCCATGAGCGCAGCCTTGGGCCGAGTCGAGAAGGCGGAGCGCCGGAGGCGCAGAGCGCACACGTAACCACCCCCGAGAAAGGTAGCTTAGAGCGGAATGACCATCACAACACAACCGCGCACAATCGGAGAACTGCGTGAAAGTGGCTACAGAGTCCTCTCCGTCAAAGAAGAGATGCGCAAAAATCTGATCGAGAAAATTCGCAAAGGAGAGGAACTGTTTCCCGGGATCATCGGCTACGAGGACACGGTGATTCCACAGATTGAGAACGCGATCCTTTCCGGCCAGGACATCGTCTTCCTCGGAGAACGTGGTCAGGCCAAGACGCGCATGGCGCGCAGCCTGGTCAATCTGCTCGATGAGGAGATTCCGGTCATTGCTGGCTGTGAAATCAACGATAATCCCTACGCGCCAATTTGCAAAGCATGCCGCGATAAGGTAGCAGAGCAAGGCGACAAGGTTGAAATTGTCTGGCTGCCGCGGGATCGCCGCTACAGTGAGAAGTTGGCCACACCAGACATCACCATCTCCGACCTCATCGGTGAGGTCGATCCCGTGCGCGTTGCCGAAGGGCGCTATCTCTCGGACGAGCTGACCATTCACTACGGCCTGATCCCTCGTACCAATCGCGGCATCTTCTGTATCAACGAGCTGCCCGATCTGGCCGAGCGCATCCAGGTTGGCCTGCTCAATATCATGGAAGAGCGCGATGTCCAGATCCGCGGGTATAAGATCCGGCTGCCGCTTGATGTCTATGTGGTGGCCAGCGCCAACCCCGAGGACTATACCAATCGTGGGCGGATCATCACGCCGCTTAAGGACCGCATCGGGTCCGAGATTCGCACCCACTATCCGCTCGAAATCGAGCACGAGATTCAGATCATGGAGGCGGAGAGCAACCGTTTTCCCTCCGATGGGCTGGAGGTTGTGGTGCCGCGCTTCATGAAAGAGATCGTTGCCATGGTGACCCACCTGGCGCGGAGCAGCAATGACATTAGCCAGCGATCCGGCGTCAGTGTCCGTGTCTCGATCACCAACTATGAGAACGTGATCAGCAATGCCTGTCGCCGGGCCCTCCGGCTGGGCGAGCGTGTAGCAGCGCCGCGCGTGAGCGATCTCTCGGCCATCATCGCTTCAACCAGCGGCAAGATCGAGCTGGATACCGTGGGCGAGGTCAAGGAGGAGCGCGTTGTTGGGCGCCTGATCAATGGGGCAGTGGCGGAGGTCTTTGGCCTGTACTTTGAGCCGCGCGAGTTCGATCAGCTCCTGGCTGGCTTTGAGCG
The DNA here is from genome assembly GCF_001748285.1 of Thermogemmatispora onikobensis. Taxonomy (NCBI): domain Bacteria; kingdom Bacillati; phylum Chloroflexota; class Ktedonobacteria; order Thermogemmatisporales; family Thermogemmatisporaceae; genus Thermogemmatispora; species Thermogemmatispora onikobensis. The sequence goes on from NZ_BDGT01000001.1 coordinate 25,813, forward strand.
CGGCCTGAGCGTCCAGGTCGGCAACGACCTGCCGGCAATGGAATACGTCAACCAGCTCGCGCGCGTCGGCGGGCTGAGCAAGGCCATCGATAAGCTGCAGGCTCGCGGGCATCCCGCGACCATCGCTTCGGCGGTCGAGTTTATCCTTGAGGGCCTTCACCTGAATCGCCGCCTCAATAAAGACGAGATGAGTGGCAAGATCCGTTATCGACGCTAAGAGGCTCACTGCGGCTTCCCCTCTTCTGTAAGAGCCACCGCTGATCAGGCTGATCTGGGTATGCCGATGGGCGGACAAGCAGAAGCGGCACGCCAGAGATGGCCTCTCCCCAGCTGAAACTGGGGGGCAGAGGAGCGGGGAGCAGAGGGAGATTTCCCATGTTGAAGCGCTTTTTCCGAACCCGCTACGGCTATTCGCGCTGGGATGGGACCCAGGAGATCGAGGGTCTGGATGCCGATGACATCATGCGCGCCCTCGCGGATGACTACCTGGAGCAGGGCGATCTCCAGCAGGCCCTGCGCCGCCTGATGCAGGACGGTATGCAGCTGCCCGATGGGAGGCGCAATCTCGGTCTACGCGAACTGCTGGAGCGGCTGCGCGCTCAGCGTAGTCAGCTGCTCAATCGCTATAATATGGCCTCCGGCGTCATGGATGATCTGCGCCAGAAGCTGGAGGAGATTAAGCAGCTGGAGCGTGAAGGGATCGAGCGCCGTCTCAAAGAGGCTCAGGAGCTGGCCGAGGCCGAGCAGGCCCACCAGTCTGAGGCCGGGGCTCCGTCTCAGCCTGGCGAGGATACTGCTGGTAGCGATGCCCTGACGCCCGAGCAGAAGCGCCGTATGCTGGAGACAATCGCCCAGCGCAAAAGGCAGTACCTGGAGAGCCTGCCTCACGATCTGCCAGGGCAGATTAAGGCCCTCTCCGAGTACGATTTCATGGAAGAGACGGCGCGCGAGAAGTTCAATGAGCTGCTGGAGAGCCTGCGACAGCAGATGATGCAGCAGTTTTTCCAGGGCATGCAGCAATCGCTGCAGAGCATGACGCCGGAGGATATCGCTCGCCTGCGCGAGATGATCCGCGAGCTCAATCGCATGCTGCGCGAACGGCAGCAGGGCCTGAATCCAGACTTCGATTCCTTCATGGAGAAGTATGGCGAGTACTTCCCCGGGGTGAACACGCTCGATGATCTGATCGAGCAGATGCAGCAGCGCATGGCCGCCATGCAGGCGCTGATGGAGAACCTCTCGCCGGAGCAGCGCCAGGAGCTGGAGGACCTCGTGGAGCAGCTCATCAGCGACGACCGCATCCGGGTGGATCTGATGGAGCTGTCGCAGAATCTCCAGGCCCTGGCTCCCCTGGATGACTACCGCATGCGCTTCCCCTTCCGCGGCAGCGAGCCCCTACCGTTCAACGAGGCCCTGCGCATGATGGGCCGGTTGCAGCAGATGGAGGGCCTGGAGGAGCAGCTCCAGCAGGCCCGGCGCCTGGATGACCTGGAGGCCATCGATAGCGAGAAGGTACGCGAGCTGCTCGGCTCTGAGGAGTATCGCTCGCTGGAAGAGCTGAAAGAGCTGATGAAGGTCCTGGAGGAGGCCGGCTATATTCAAAGGAAGGGGAACCGCTGGGAGCTGACCGCGCGCGCCATCCGCAAGATTGGCCAGAAGGCGCTCCAGGACATCTTTGACAAGCTCAAGCACGATGGCTTCGGGCGCCACGTCAGCCCCTTCCGCGGCCCCGGCGGCGAGCGCACCGATGAGAGCAAGCGCTATGAGTTCGGCGACCCCTTCCTGCTGGACCTGCAAAAGACGGTCATGAATGCCGTCTATCGCAATGGCACCGGCACGCCCATCAGGCTCTCTCAGGAGGACTTCGAGGTCTATCGCACGGAGTTCACAACGCAGTCATCAACGGTGCTCATGCTCGATATGAGTATGAGTATGATCTATAACGGCTGCCAGCAGGCGGCCAAGAAGGTAGCAGTGGCCCTGGAGAGCTTGATTCGCTCACAGTTCCCGCGCGACAACCTCTACATCGTCGGCTTCTCGTTCGTGGCGCGTGAGTACAAGCCAGAAGAGTTGATCGAGATCGGACGCTACGATCATAGCCAGGGGACCAATCTGGCCCACGGCTTGATGCTGGCTCGCCAGTTGCTCTCACGCCATCGCGGGGTCAACAAGCAGATTATCCTGGTCACGGATGGCGGCCCGACGGTCTGGTACGAGGAGGAGCTGGGGGGCTGGCAATTCGCCTATCCCCCCAATCCCTGGGCCGAGCAGCAGGCACTACTAGAGGCTCAACGCTGTACCCGTGAGGGGATCACTATCAACACCTTCATGCTTGAAGATGATCGCTGGATGGTCAGCTTCGTCAATCAGATGGCTGAGATCAACCACGGGCGCACCTTCTACGCCGATAAGAACAACCTGGGCGAATACCTGCTGGTCGATTACCTTAATAGCAAACGCAAGCGAATCTCGTGATGAGCGAGGCAGAGGAGACGCTGCAAGCTTTTGTCCGGCAGCTCTATGCGCAGACGCCCGAGGCGTCCGCACAAGCCGCAGAAGCCCTGGCGCGCTTCTTGCGCTATCGTGAGGAGCTGCTGCGCTGGAACGAGCGCGTGAATCTCACCGCGATTGTCGATCCCGAGGAAGTGCTGACACGGCACTTCCTCGATTCGTTAGCGATCCTGACTGCGGTCGATCCACCGACCTGTCGCCTGCTGGACATCGGCAGCGGCGCGGGTTTCCCCGGTCTGCCGCTCAAGATCGTGCGTCCTGCCTGGGCAGTCAGCTTGCTGGAGGCGACGGCTCGTAAGGTGGCCTTTCTTCGCCATGTCTGCCAGGTGCTGGAGGTGGACGGAGTGACGATTGTGCATGGACGGGCCGAGCAACTGGGGCATGATCAGCGCTACCGCGGTGCCTTCGATCTGGTGACGGCGCGCGCCGTGGCCGCTCTGCCGGTTGTGTTGGAGTACGCAGCCCCCTATTGCCGGGTAGGTGGCACTATCGTGCTGCCCCGCAAGGGCGATAGCCCGGAGGAGATGGCACAGGGCCTGCGGGCAGCTGAGCAGCTGGGCCTGACGCTTGAGGCTCAGCGACCGATCTCCTTGCCCGGTCTCGATGATGGGCGCTATCTCCTCCTCTGGCGTCAGCAGCAGCTTTGCCCTCCGCACTTTCCTCGCAGCAACGCCGCCATTCTCAAGCGCCCTGCCGGTGAGCGTCTCGGTGGGCGCTGAGGGGCGGCCTGGCTGACCGTCCCCCTCAGCACCTACACGAGGTACAAGGAAAGGAAACGCAGAAACGCAAACAAAAGCTCATTTGAGCTTTGAAGGGAGGGGTGTCTTGCTCAGGAGCGCGTTGTTGATCGCCTGGGCCACCGCCTGCTGGATCAGGTAGCCGGTCAGAGAGTGGGGATCAGCGGGATTGTTCTGAACCGGCGTGCAGATCACAGCCTGGCCGGGAGGGCCGGGAAAGAGTGGCGCAAGCGCAGGAACAAGCGCGACAATATCGTTAGGGTCGTAGAAATTCTGCCAGGTTGCTACATTCGGTGGAAAGGGGTGCTTTTGCCCAGGCGGCACCGGCGGCAGCAGCTCCTGGTAGATGAAAGGACTCAGTCCCAAGGGCGATCCCAGGGTGATGAAGGCCGTAATCGGAATCTCGCGATGGGTGTTGAGGACGTCATAGGCAACAACCGTTCCCAGGCTGTGGGCCACTACGATGATCGAGCGACCCGCTTGCTGGCGCAGAAGCGCGAGCAGACGCCCCATGACCTGGGTTCGTAGCGCGGCATTGTGCAGGTAGAGATCGACATCACTGACAAAGAGCCGCAGCAGCTCGCGGGGAGCACCAAGGATGTGCTCCAGACCCTGGAGAATGTGCACCAGGAGCGAGTGGAGCCAGAGGAGGCCCCCCCCAGTATGGGGAGCCATCGCTTGTGGTGCCTGCTCTCCCCCAGCACTTCCGTTCCCCATCAGTCCGCGCCGGCTCGCTTCGCGCAGAATAGCCCGCGCCACATTGATCTGGTAGAGCGGATCTGCGGCTGTGTGGGCAGTGCGCTGGGCGGTCTGCTGCCCACTCGGGGTCGGTTGCTCTCGATAGCTGCCCGTTTCGCCTGGCCAAAGGGCTGCCGCAGCCAGGCGCTGACCAGCCGTCCCCCCGCTTGCCGGCGGAAGGACCACATCCGGGAGAAAGAGGTCGCCGTAGAAGGCCAACAGGATGCGCTCACGCCCGATCACGACTGGCGCAGGGAGTCTTCCCAGACCCTCTAGTATTCCTCCCTGAAAGTCAGCCAGGATCTGGTCCTTCAAATGCCACTGTTCGCTTCTTCCATGCACACAGACGATAACGCTATCCACTACTCGTTCTCCTTTTTCTAATGCTTAGGCAAGCAGCCGCGCCACGTAAATGTAAATACTCTCTTATTCTATTGTACTGATTCGCAAACATATACATATGCAAAAGCAGTGAAAGTTGAGGGAGGAGAAGATACTGGGAGAAGGGCATAGTGTTGCAGGAAAGTGGTGGTCAAGGGGTGGTAGGCTGGGAGGCTTGACAGCGCTTGGGAATAGGGGTACTCTTTTGGGTATTCCCTCACCCTTTCAGGCCGGGTCAGTGCTGGAAGCGAGGCAAGAAGAGCAAGCGCTCGCTGGTCCGGCCCCAGCTCTGAGTTCAGGTGAGTCAGGGCCTGCTGCCCGCGGGGGAGCAGTCGTTGGCGTTCTCTGAAGCCGCAGTCGAAGGAGAGAGCGCGAAACGATCAAGAGACTGGGAGCAAGGAGCAAGCAGCGATGAAACCACCACGCTTTCAATATTGCGCGCCGCGCCTCCTTGACGACGCGCTGGATCTGCTGGACCGCACTGCTGAAGAAGCGAAGGTTCTGGCGGGCGGTCAGAGCCTGATGCCGCTCTTGAACATGCGCCTGGCCAGGCCAGCCTATCTTCTGGACATTAACCATATTTCGGAGTTGCACTACATCGAGGAGGAGACAGACTATCTCGCGATTGGGGCTGTGACCCGACAGCGGCAGGTTGAGCGCTCAGTCGTTGTGCAGCACAAGCATCCGCTGCTGGTTGAGGTTATCCGCCATATCGGCCACTTTCAGATCCGCAATCGAGGGACCGTAGCAGGCAGCATTGCCCATGCTGATCCGGCGGCGGAGTTGCCGGCCCTGCTGGTCTGTCTGGATGGCACGGTGGTGGCGCAAAGCGCGCGCGGCGAGCGCCTGTTACCAGCGGCTGACTTTTTCCACGGCTATCTGACCACCGAGTTACGGCCCGATGAAATGGTGACCGAGGTGCGTTTCCCCTGGTTGCCTCCGGCTGCCGGCTGGGCCTTTGCAGAGTTCGCGCGCCGCTCCGGCGATTATGCGCTTGCCGGGGCCATTGTGGTGCTGACGGCGGGACCTGATGGGCGCTGCAGCTCGGCGCGCTTGAGCTATCTAGGGGTGGCCCCAGTGCCGCAGCGCGCCGTCGCGGTGGAGGCGCTGCTGGTTGGTAGCACCCTGGACGCGGCCACTCTGGAGGAGGCTGCGGAGGCAGCTCGCACACTTGTCAGCGAGGAGATGCAGGATATCCACGCTACCGCTGAGTACCGACGCGAGCTGGTGGCAGAGCTGACGCGCCGCCTGTTGCCCCTGGCCTGGTCGCGTTGCTCCCACGCTCGCCCCGGGCCGGTCTGAGGTGCATGCTCTCCGGTGTCCGTGGCAGGCCGCCCAGCAACTCACAGGCCCCGTCAAGGGGCCGTTCCTCTTCTCTGTTCTTTTTCTTTCTATCTTTCTTTCTTGCTTGCTTTTATCTTGCGAGCGGTCGGCCCATCAGCCACCTGGCCAATCAGCGAAGAGCGCCCAAGAGGCCAGAATAAGAGAGATGGCGGGCTGTGGCCTTGTCTCACTCGCACCCGTGCGCAACCTGCGCAAGAGTGGGCTGACGCGCGGGTCCTTTCTCAAGGTGCAAGCAGGCCAGGCAGCAAGCAGTCAGGCTGTCTTTCTCGCCTGCGCGGTGGGCGTGGCGTTTGGTCCAGCCACCTGGCAGCCTGGCTAGTAACGAGAAAGAGGTTATTGCCTATGTATGCCTTCGAAGAGCCTGGGTCTCCTCCGCAGTTCTGTGAGGAGTATGATCTGACGGTGACGGTCAATGGCTGTCTCTATCAGCGCCGTATCCCGGCGCGCATGCTCCTGTCAGATTTCTTGCGCCATGAACTGCATCTGACCGGCACCCATGTGGGATGCGAGCATGGCGTGTGTGGCTGCTGTACAGTGCTGCTCAACGGGGAGGCTGTACGCTCATGCCTGCTGCTGGCTGTGCAGGTGGATAACATGGCACTGACGACTATTGAGGGACTGGCGGGCAGTGCTGAGGAGCTGCATCCTATCCAGCGGGCCTTTCAGGAGAAGCATGCCCTTCAGTGCGGCTTCTGTACCCCTGGCTTCATTATGTCGATCCATGCATTCCTCCACGAGCATCCTGACCCGGACGAGCCTGAGATTCGCCAGGGATTGGCGGGAAATCTCTGCCGTTGCACTGGTTATCAAAACATTGTCGAGGCGGTCAAGTTGGCAGCCCACTATCTGCGCAGCTCTCAGTCTGAGAGGGAGGAGGCTTAAGCGCCTATGGCAACACGCTGGTTTGGTGCTCCAGTTCAGCGTTCCGAAGACCCGCGCTTGCTGCGCGGGCGGGGAACCTACGTCGATGATATCGATTTGCCGGCAATGGTGCATGCTGCCGTTTTGCGCAGCCCTTATGCCCATGCTCGCATCAGGAGCATCGACGCCTCGGCGGCGCGCGCCCTGCCTGGCGTGCACCTGGTCTTGACGGCGGAAGATTTGGGCGAGCTGCTGGAGCCATCGCCGCTGCTGGTGCCGCACCCGGCGCTGACGCAGCCGCGTACACAGCTACCGCTGGCGCGCGATGAGGTCCACTATGCTGGGGCCGCGGTGGCTTTTGTAGTGGCTGAGAATCGCTATCTGGCTGAAGATGCCCTGGAGCTGATCGACGTGGACTACGAGCCTCTGCCAGTCGTGGCGAGCCTGGAGCAGGCGGCAGCTGAGGGGGGGCCGCTGGTCCATGCCGATGTGCCGGGCAACGTGGCTGCGCACCTGGTGCAACGGGTTGGTGATCCCGAGGAGGTCATAGCTTCCGCTCCTCATGTGCTGCGCGAGCGCTTTGTGATGGAGCGTGGTTCGGCTATGCCAATGGAGGGCCGTGGGGTTGTCGCCCGCTGGGACCCCCACGAGGGCATGCTGACCTGTTGGATGTCAACGCAGGGGCCGATCCCCATCCGCAATGGTCTGGCGGCGATGTTCCACTTGCCAGAGCATAAGGTGCGCGTCGTGGCTCCCGATGTGGGCGGGGGCTTTGGCACCAAGATTATGATGTTCTACCCGGAGGAGATCCTGACGCCCCTGGCGGCGCTGCGGCTGGGGCGTCCGGTGAAGTGGATCGAAGACCGCGCCGAGCATTTCCTCTCGGCTAACCAGGAGCGGGGCCAGATCCACGACGTGGAATATGCCTTCAATGATGAGGGCATCTTGCTGGCGGTCCGCGATGTCTTTTTGCATGACACCGGGGCCTATACGCCCTATGGAATCATTGTCCCTATTATTACAGCCTGTACCTTGCCCGGCCCCTATCGCTTGCGTCATTATTATAGCGAATTCAAGGTCCTCTATACCAACAAGGTGCCGGTCAGCCCGTATCGCGGCGCGGGTCGCCCCCACGCAGTTTTTGTCATGGAGCGCATCATGGACCGCATTGCGGAGGAGCTGGGACTCGATCCGCTGGAGGTGCGCAGCCGCAACTTTATTCGGCCTGACGAGTTTCCCTGGGATGTCGGCCTGGTCTATCAAGACGGCGGGCCAACAATCTACGACAGTGGCAACTACCAGGCCGGCCTGGAGCGTCTCAAGGAGGCTCTGGGCTACGAACAGTTTCGCGAGGAGCAGCGACGAGCGCGCGAGCAGGGGCGCTATCTGGGTGTAGGAGTCGCCTGCTATGTCGAGGGCACGGGGATCGGTCCATACGAGGGAGCCCAGGTGCGCGTCGAGTCGGATGGACGGGTCTATGTCTCAACGGGCGTGACGACCCAGGGACAGGCCCATCAGACGACTTTCGCCCAAATTGTGGCCGACCAGCTGGGGGTTGATCCACGGGACGTACTGGTGACGACTGGAGACTCGCAAGCCTTCTATTGGGGCGTTGGCACCTTCGCCAGTCGGGCTGCCACAGTGGCCGGCTCGGCAATCCATCTAGCGGCGGTCAAGGTTCGTGAGAAGGCCAGGCAGGTGGCGGCGGACCTCTTTGAAGCCTCGCCGGAGGATATCGAGCTGGCTGATGGCAAGGTCTTTGTGCGTGATGCACCTCAGCGGGCACTGACCCTTGGCCAGGTGGCCATCGCCTCTAATCCCCTACGCTATTCGTATGGAGAGAACGCCCGCAAGTTGATGCAGATGCAGCTGGCAGGACCACGTCCTGGTCCGGCACTGCCGGAGGAACGTGGCGGCCCAGGGCTGGAAGCAACAGCGTTTTATAGCCCCCCGCGCGGTACCTTTGCCAGTGGAGCGCATGGGGCCATTGTGGAGGTTGATCCGCGGACAGGTCTGGTCACGTTCCTCAAGTATGTGGCCGTCCACGACTGCGGGCGAGTGATCAACCCGTTGGTGGTTGAGGGCCAGGTGCATGGAGGTGTGGCCCAGGGCATCGGCGGCGCCTTCTACGAGCGCCTCGTCTTCAATGAAGAGGGGCAGCTGCTCAACGGCAGCTTTATGGATTACTTGCTGCCCACCGTCGAGGAGATCCCCCCACTGCAGGTCGAGCATGTAGAGACCCCTTCGCCGCTCAATCCGCTGGGCGTGAAGGGGGCAGGCGAAGCCGGTACCATTCCGGTGGCGGCCCTCTTTGCCTCGGCTCTGGACGATGCATTGGCCCCCTTCGGCCTGCGCATCCGTGAGATGCCCCTCGATCCCTGTCGTTTGCAACAGCTGCTCAGAGAGCGTCAGAATACTTGAAGCGCATGGATCGTGTGAGATACCGCGATTTGTGAAAAATTACCGGTAGACATTCAGGCGGCGATATGCGATACTCAACGTGGCTAGCCATGCGTGTGAGCCGAGTATGCCAACCAAGAAGAGTGGAGGGTCCTATCTCATGTCCTCAATGTATCCTCCGTATGGGGGAGGGACCGCAGGTCAACTCTGTCAGCGCTGTAGGATGCCGTTAGCACCCAACGAGGTCTATTGTAGTAACTGCGGATACTATAATGCACCTGCCAGCAACCAGCCGGCGCCATCGAATCCGGGGACGCCCTGGGGAGAAGGGGCGGGAGGCTATCCGCCGACAACCTACGGTCAGCCGTATCCTGGTGGCGGGACGCCTTCGCAGTGGGGCCAGCCAGAGACTCCTGTCTCGACGCCCCCGCCGCCGTCTTCGCCTGGCTTTAGCGGAGCACCGGGCTACTATGGAGGCACGCCGTCGTCCTCGACGCCCCCCCCGCCAGGGTACTCCTTTCCTGATCAAGGGGGCGCTCCTCCCTATGCTTCTCCGGTCCCGGGCAGTTACCCCCAGGTAGGGGGCTATCAGGTACCGCCCCTGCCTCCTTCCCAGCCGCCTGAGCGACCTCGCCAGGGGCCGAATTTCGGCCTGATCGCCCTGATAGTGGTGGTGGTCCTGGTGCTGGTACTTGGCGGAATCGGCGTTTTTGCCCTCACGCATCGCAGCGGGGGAACCGCGGGTACCCAGACCCCAACACCTGCGCAGGGCACGAGTGTCCCGACTGCCACGCCACTGTTCAGTGACAATTTTGCGAACAACAACCACGGCTGGGATCTGACTAGTGTGCCGGGACGTTACTCGGTCAAGCTTGGGAACGGGCAGCTGCTCCTGGAAGAAGATAACAATCGCATCCTGCCAGAGTTCGTGCCCGGCAAGACCTTCGATGACTTCAGGCTGGACGTCGATGCCACCATCACCAAGGGAACGCAGGAGAACAGTGGCTTTGGTATCTATGTCCGCGCCTCGGCCAACCAGAATACTGAGTTGGCAACCTACTACCGCTTCGCGATGTATGGCGATTCAACCTACGCCATCTTCAAAGGCGTTGTTGATTCCTCGGGTCAGCCACTCGATGACCAGAAGCTGGTGGGCTATCTGTCGACCACAGCTCTCAAACCGATTGGCCAGGTCAACCATGTTGAGATCGTTGCCAAGGGGTCGACGATGACGCTCTCAGTGAATGGTCAGGTGCTCAACAGCGTGACCGATACCAGCTATAAGAGTGGCTCGATCGCCCTCTATGTCTCGAATCTGCCCGATACGCCCAAGGGCGTGGTAGTGGCCTACTCGAATCTGGCGATCTATCCTGCTGCCTGAGCTGGCAGGTGCTGTATCCTGCCGGCCCAGGGTGATCAGACGGATCTCTCTGCAGTGCCAGGTGGAGGTAGATGGGAACCCGGGGGTTGGTCAGCTGGCCGGCCTTGGTGGCAGAAGCCGATACCGTCCCGAGCCTTGACCATTCAGGTTCCTCCTCCAGGACCGGCCCCGTTGGCGGCTGAGGGCGTGGCTGCTGATGAAGGTGCTGGCCGAGGCTGGTAGATGAGGTAGCCAACAAACTGGTAGAGGTGGTAGGTCTGTCTGGCCTTGGGGGAGGAGAGTACTTGTTGCTGGAAAAAACTGGCTTGCTGACGTCCCGTGGCGGCATCGAGCAACCCGTTGGCAACAGGAAAGACGTAGGCGGGCGTGGGGGCGCTCTCGACAATTTGACGGTATGGTTCATAGCGGTTAAAGCCCGGTCGTAGCTTGGAGTCGAGCACGCTGCAGATGATACGTTCCTGGCTCAGGAAGACGAGCCAATTGCAGGTCCAGTATTCAGAGTAGACCCGGGTGGCTCCAATCGTCTCTAACTTCTGAATTAAGGCCAGACGCCGCTGGTAGTCGGCCTGGGAGGCCGGAATGTCCGCGAAGGTGCGGGCAGTTCCAACCACGAAGGTCGCCCCTACGAGCGACAAGAGAAGCATCAGAGGAAGCGCCGTGGCCATTCTGGCCCCGTGGTCACGAGCGCCGATGCTGGTGGGGAGGGGCTGCTGCCTGGCCTGACGGAGATGTCCCAGAGTGTGGGCGCTCCGCTGCCAGAGTGGCCAGAGCAGGACTGGAAGAGCCACCAGGGCACAGGTCAGGTAGCGGAAGGTAGTCTCCGGCGAGACGGCAGCAACGGGCGCAGCAGCGTAAAGGAAGAGCGTCAGACCAACACTTGCCAGCAGGGCCAGTTGCACACACTGGCGTATTGTCTCCTCGTGGGCCGCTCCAGTCTCCAGCAGCTTTGGCTCGGCGCTCGTCAGATGGAGTTGAGGCCAGCAATGACCGGGCCAGGGTAGTGACAAAGAGTGGGTCCACCGGAGTCGCTGCAGGCGGCGGAAACAGAAGAGGGTTGCCAGCAGAGCCAGCACCACGTAGGCAAGTCCCCAACCCATTTGAGCTGAGACGCAGAGCCAGGTCTGCGAAGTCGGTAGTCCCCAGGGTGGAATCGCACTGAGCGGGCAGCGCGGCTGGTAGCCTGTGGCCCACGGCAGGGCGATGAAGAAGGCTCCGCTCAGCTGGTGAAAGCCAGTCAAATGGCGAGCGGCTAGTTCATCAGCGCCGCCGTGATGGATAGACAGTAGCACGGCTAGTGAGTTCTGACTGAGCGGAGCCGTCAGATTGTAGTAGAGCAGCGGCTCCGCCCCGACCATCATCCCCAGTAGCAGGCCCAGGCCCGCGCGCCCCCACAGCTCGCGCCCGCAGAAAAGCACCAGCAGCGCCAGGGCAGCCAGCACGAATGGACCGATCAGGAAGTCAATCCACAAGGCCAGGCCGATGCTGACCCCGAGCAGGACATAAACCGCCAGCCGCCTCCAAGAGGGTGATCGGCGCTGCACCCTGCTGGCAGGGAAGGAGAGGGCCAGCCAGCCAGCCAGCAGTAGAATCAGAGGGGCGAACATCAGCATCTCGGGGTATTCTCCCACCGCGCGTAGCTGAAGGAAGAGCACATCCCCCGAGCCAAAAGTAAAGAGCAGGAGGCAGGCGAAGGCAAAAGTTCTGCCGTAGAGAAGACGCACCAGACCGTAGCTGCTCAGTAGAAAGCCAGCGACGAACGGCAGCAAGGCCAGGCGCAATGTGAAAAGCGAAGGGCCGAAGAGACGGAAGAGAGCGGCGGCGACATATCCTTCGACTGGTCCCATATAGGGCAAGCCGTAGAAGAAGATAGGATGATCGCCCTGAAAAGCGACGTGCAGCGCTACCAGGCCCATATTCGCCTCATCGCTGTTGGTGATGGGCCAGGGGGAGCGAATCAGCACGAAGCGGAGCGTCAGAGCCAGCAGCAGGATCAGGGCCACGGCGAGCCATTCCAACAAGCCAGAGCGAGCGAGGCCTCTGGCGTGCTGAGGACGCTGCACTGAGACGGTAAGCTGATGTGTGAGCATCGTTCTTCCGGATCTCCGTTGCTGAAGGTGGTATGAGCTGAGCAGGGCCAAGCGGGGAGGTTAGAAGTGGACACTCCGGCGAGCCGACCCATTGCATTGTCTTCGGGACCGGAGAGAGAAGCGCCAGTCCAGCAGGTGTCTGTTCTCTGCCATGTCCCTCCCAAGAAAAGAGGAACGAGTTTCAACGGAAGTGAGTCACGTCCCCGTACCCTGCTCCTGAGAAGCCCGGCGCATCTCCCTCCGTCCAGAGCCGTGGCGCGAACCTCATGAAGGCAACCAGGCCCGTCAGAAGGGAAAAGGAACGTAGAGGGAGGGAAGCAGGGAAGCAGGGAGCCGAAGAGGATGAGCGCCAGCTCACACCAGATTAGGGCCAGGCGCTCAGGGCCTGGGCATAGACTGCCGGATCGACGTTGCCGCCGCTCACGATGCAGCAGACACGTTGACCACGGAAGCGCTCCGGCTGGAGCAGCAAAGCCCCCAGGGCTAAAGCACCTGTCGGCTCAACCTTCAGATTAGCCAGCAAGAAGAGACGGCGTAGCGCTTCCAGCGTGACCTCATCCGGGACCTCGATGATCTCCTCTACTCCCTGGCGGATGATCTCCCAGTTGAGTCGCCCCAGGGAGAGGGTGCGCGCCCCATCAGCAACCGTTTCCGGCTCCATTCCATTCGAGAGCAACTGTCCGCTGCGTAGCGAGCGAGCGGCATCATTGCCAGGCAGCGGTTCTGCCCCGACGATGCGTGTTGAGTGCCCGAGAAGATCACGAGCGATGACCTGTCCTGAGATCAGTCCACCACCGCCGACCGGTACCAGCAGTACATCGACCTCTGCCTGGCGCAGAATCTCCTGGCCGAGGGTCGAATTGCCTGTCACCACGCGATAATCGTCGTAGGCCGGAGCGATGAACGCCTCGGGCACTTCGCGGGCCAGCTCTGCCACACGCTCCTGACGGCTGACACGGCGGACATCGGTCAGCTCGACCCTTCCCCCATAGGCCTGGACGGCCTCAATCTTCACACGGGCCGCAGTCGAGGGCATGACGATCGTTGCCTCTTTCCCCAACAAGCGCGCCGCGTAGGCCACAGCCTGGCCAAAGTTACCAGAAGAGGCAGTGATAATCTGCCGCTGAGGAACACTGGCCAGCAGGTGGTAAGCGGCGCGGAATTTAAAGCTGCCCGTATATTGAAAGGTCTCACTGGCGAGCAGCAGCTGACAGCCCAGGGCTTCGGAGAGACGGGGTATAGGCAGCAGGAGCGTAGGACGCAGGTGACGCGGCAGCCTGTGCCAGACCTCCTCAACGTAGGCTGGAGTCAGCTCGGGAGCCAGATCGTAGCGGTGCATAGCAGGTATCTGCGTCTTTCCAGGGCAAGATCGTCAAGCGGGCAATGGCCCAAGCCACAAGCCAGCAACTGACCAAAGGAGCGCCGCCCCAATGGCCTTCCTTCTCTGCCAAGGCGGCAGGATGGGATCGCAGCAAAGTGTCTCTACGGCGCTCCTCTGGTCATTGTACCACTGTCGACTTGCAGAAGACAAGGCACCGCCGCCATGATCGGCTCAGGCAGGCACTGGCCTGCTCCTTCTCGGGCGGATAGAGGCCCACCAAGGAAGAGGGAGCAAGACCAGGAGGCAGCTCTGGGCCGAAGTGAAGCGGACAAGCCAGGTTATGCATGCTGCTCCGGTGGTTCTGGCTCCAGCGAGCGCTCGCCTGCTGGATTCAGGCCCACAGCGGCGTCGGCTGTCGCTGCCTCCTCCGGCTCCGGCTCTGGCTCGCGCAGAATCTGGTAGAGGATAATTGATCCAAACGTTGCCACGCCGATGGCGCTCAGCTGGAAGCTTCCAATAGTGAGCGCCAGATTCCCGGCCCCCACGATCAGAGCAAAGGCCACCGTAATCAGATTACGGCTCTTCGAAAAATCCACGCGGTTCTCGACCCAGATGCGACCACCAGTGGCGGCAATCAGGCCGAAGAGGACGATCGCCAGGCCACCAATCACTCCGGAGGGAATGGTCATGATCAGGGCGCCGAACTTCGGGCAGAAGCCCAGCAAGATGGCCACGATGGCAGCAATGATGAAGATAGCAGTAGAATAGATACGAGTAACGGCCATAACGCCAATATTCTCGGCGTAGGTTGTCACCCCGGTACCACCGCCAAAACCGGCCACAATAGTAGCAAGGGCATCGCCGAGGAAGGCGCGGCCCAGATAGCGATCCAGATTGCGCCCTGTCATGGCTGCCACTGCCTTGACATGGCCGGTGTTCTCTGCGACCAGAATGACGGCCACCGGGGCGATCAGCGCAATAGCCCCGGGTGAGAACGTGGGCGTTGAGAAGTGGGGGAGGCCGATCCAGCTCGCCTTTTCCAGTCCTGAGAAATCGATAGGCTTGCCCAGATGCAGGCCATTAGCGAACAGCAGGTAGATCAGATAACCGATGATACCGCCGAGCAGAATGGGCAAGCGACGCAAGGGGCTGGGGAGGAAAACGGCCACGAACGCGACCGCCAGCACAGTAATGAGGCCCATCCAGGTATCGAACGCCGAGCCGCTGACATCGCTCACGGCCACCGGGGCCAGATTCAGCCCAATGACAGCGACAACGGCGCCAGTTACCACGGGGGGCATCAAGATATCGATCCAGCGATAGCCAGCGGCTATCACGATCAAGGCAATGATGCCGTAGACGACCCCCGCGGCAATGATGCCGCCCAGGGCTACCCCAATGTTTGGATTGAGGCCCGAGCCGTGGAAGCCGCTGGCGAAGCCAGTAGCAGCCAGCACCACTGCGATAAATGAGAAGCTAGAGCCAAGGTAGCTCGGCACTCTCCCGCCCACGACCAGGAAGAACAAGAGCGTGCCAATACCTGAGAAGAAGATGGCTGTGTTTGGATCGAAGCCCATCAAAATGGGAGCCAGCACGGTTGAGCCAAACATAGCCAGCACATGCTGCAGCCCCACCAGAATAGACTGCCCCCAGGGAAGGCGCTCATCGGGCGCAATAATCCCTTCGGTCTTGAGCGTCCAGCCGCTGAAATAGCCGCGTTTCTCCGCGGTGTCGCCTGTTGCCATGCGGAAAACCCTCCTCATAGAAACAGTTGGCCAAAGGTGGATGCCAGAATCGCGAGAAAGAAACGAGAAAGAAAAAAGAGGGTAGTTCGTTCCTTGAATGTGCTACCCAGGGTGTGAGCGAAACGCTGAGGTGATTGACTGAGGTTCGGACCAGATCGGTGGGACAATCTGTGAGCGCTGTGGCCTCCTTTCTGGTACCTGCGCGGCAGGCCGGCGGACGCAGCTGACAGAGGTGACTGACCGCGGACCGAGCAGGCAGGGCCTATTTCCCTAGATTATACCCTATTCTGGCCTCAAATGCGAGCCATCCCTGGAGGCGCGAGCAAGCCACGCTGATAGCAGGCAGACCTCATGCTCGCTGGCCAGAGCGAAGAAGGAGGCGAGGGAGTGGAGTACGCTGCGGCTCTTTCCCGGCCCCTGTGCTCTGGGCAGGTCAGGGCTGCTCTGCTAGAATAGGGGCAAAGCCTGGGAAAGAGGACAAGAGCATTATGCCCCAGGCGCCAGCGGCAGCCGGAGGAGCGCTGTCGGGCTGTGTGTCTGGGCAGGACAGGACAAGACAGGTAGAGAAGGGCATGAGGCCATCTCGTGATCAGCAGCCAGAGAGGAAGGATCGAAGCAACGTGAGAAACAGCCAGCTGAAGCGACAGAGCAGCGAGGCGCCAAGTGGCCAGGTCAGCCACAGCGAACCCCGCTCCGTCAGAGAGACCATCCTGGCCGCCGCCGTCGAGCTATTCGCTCGCTACGGCTACCATGCGGCCCCCCTACGCGACATAGCCCGTATGGCCGGCATTCAGGCGGCCAGCATTTACTATCACTATGCGAACAAGCAGGCGCTGCTTGTTGAAATCATGGAGACCTACATGCGCCACCTGAACGCCAACCTGGAGCGCATCATACGGGAGCAGTCGGGGCCACTGGAGCGGCTACGGGAGGCCATTGCCAACCACATTCGTCTTCATACCAGTTTCAAGAACGAATTCTTCATCATCGACACCGAGATTCGCGCGCTGGAGGGGGCCAACCGTGACTATATTATTGCCCTGCGTGACCACTATGAGCACCTGATTCAGGAAATCCTGCGCGATGGCATGGAGCGAGGAGTCTTCAAGCCGAGCGACATCAAGGTCACCTCCTATGCCCTGATTGCCATGTGCACCGAAGTCGCCACCTGGTTCCGTCCGGGTGGGCGACTCGGCGTGCAGCAGGTCATAGACCTCTACAGTCAGCTCATTCTGCAGGGTCTGCTGTGCGAAGGAGATCCCGAGCGAAGGCCGGCGGGATCAGGGCATACTTTACCCCCTGCTTCTGGAGCAGCAGGTGAAGGGCCGTCACGGCCTCAGCCAGAGGGAAGCGAGCCGTGATGAGGGCCTCGACGGGGATCTGTCCGCTGGCGATCAGCTCCAGAGCGCGTGCGAAGTAAGTAGGGGTATGATGAAAGACCCCTTTGAGGGTGAGCTCATCGTAGTGCAGCGGGCGTGTCTCCAGCGAGATGCGTGTGCCCGAGGCGCAGCCCCCAAAG
This sequence comes from Thermogemmatispora onikobensis, assembly GCF_001748285.1. Taxonomy (NCBI): domain Bacteria; kingdom Bacillati; phylum Chloroflexota; class Ktedonobacteria; order Thermogemmatisporales; family Thermogemmatisporaceae; genus Thermogemmatispora; species Thermogemmatispora onikobensis. The sequence goes on from NZ_BDGT01000001.1 coordinate 42,838, forward strand.
AAATTCACCAGCCCGCCGCGGCGCACCAGGGAGACTGCCAGTTCCCAGGTCTCGGGAGTGCCCACGGCCTCGATAACCACATCGGCCCCGCGTCCCTCGGGGGTGGCCTCCCGCAGCAAGGCGCGCTGCTCTTCGGCGGAGAGGGAGCCGGTTTCAAAGACCTGCGCGGCGCCGAAGTGACGAGCGAGGGCCAGGCGTTGCTCGCCGTGCCCGCTGACCAGGACCCTGGCCCCTGCCAACCGGGCGGCTGCCGTCAGCAGCAGGCCCAGGGGGCCAGCCCCAATGATCAGCACCGTATCACCGGGCTGGATCTCGCTCTCCTCGACCCCATGCAGGGCGCAAGCCAGGGGCTCTGTCAAGGCAGCCGCCGTAAACGAGAGGCCCTGCGGCAGGCGATAGAGATTGCGCTGCACAATGCGGGCCGGAACCAGCAGATACTCGGCGTAGGCTCCATTCAGCAGCAGCAGATCCTCGCAGAGGCTATAGCGACCGCGATGGCAGTAGAAACAGCGATCGCAAGGGGCGGAATTGGCCGCCACCACGGCATCGCCCTCCTTCCACCCCTGGACGCCCGGGCCGACAGCCGCCACCACACCCGCGGCCTCATGGCCAAAGCCGGCGGGTGGATGTTTGAACAAGAGAGGATGGCCGCGCACATAGGTCTTGACATCGGTGCCACAAGTAGTAGCTGCCGCGATTTGCAGAACAAGCTCGCCGGGGCCTGGCTCGGGAATAGGGCGCTCCTCCAGACGCACATCGCCCGGCGCATAGAACATCGCCGCCAACATCTGTCCAGGCATAGCGTGTGACTTCCTCCCTTACCTCTCACGTTGCAGCTCGTTTCATTGTGGCCTCTTGAAGAGAGCCTGTCAAGGGGCGAGCGGGGGCCAGTGCTCTCACCCCGACAGGCACAGGTTGCGTTGCGAATGCCAGACGCCGGGTCGCCGGCCTGATCTTCTGACCTCACACGCCAGCCGGGCCACCAGACGAAGGGGGCTAGCTCAGAGAAGTCTCCAGCAGGCTATCGCTGCCACGGCCAGGACTCTCGACAGGCTCTAGCAAGCGGTAGCGATCGGGGAGATCCTCTTCGCCGCTGAGGTCCAGCTCCTGCAGAGCAGGATAGACCAGCGGCGGGGTGAGCGTCAGCTCCAGCTCCTCACAGGTGCGTAGCAGGGCCTGCTCCACCTGGAGCGGGAGCTGTTCCTGAAAGAGCAGGAGAGAGCCGAGGCTTGCCGCGATCATCTCGCGGATATGTTCCTCATCGCGCTTCGTGTGGAAGTGGGGGCTGTGGGAATGATACTGCTGCAGCAGCGCTGCCATAGGGGTGGGATGAAAAGGGCTGGCCTTGAAAAGCAGATCGAGGAGCAAGAAGGTTTCCACGGAGAAGCCGGAGGCGAAACGCAGGGTTTGCGCCGTTGTCGAGGTCATTCCCTGCTCTCCGGCATTCGGGGAGGTAATTGTCTCGGAAAGACCAGACCAGGACTGGCAGAGGAGGGAGACAATCGGCGAGACTACGCTCGTGCAGCGGCCAGCGCTGGCCTCGACCAGCATGCCATTACGCAGGCCGGGCTTGGCAGCCCAGCAGATGCGAATATTATGTAAGGTCCCACTGGCATGATAAGCGTACGTCGTATGGGCAGCCATAAACAGGCGGCCCATTGCCAGCGTATACTCCAGCAAAGCACAAGGGACCAGGTTATCGGCATCATAGAAGATGAGCCAGCGGGGGAAACGCAGCAGGTGCGCCAGCAGCGTTCCGAGGTACATGCCTTCCCCCTTCCCATCGCGCACATGGCCGCTGCTATCCAGAATGTGGGCCACGCCGTGGGCACGCAGCAGCGTGGCCAGAACCTCGTCCTTCTGGTGCACCACGAACAGCTGACGGTGGGAGGCCAACCGGGCCCGCAGGCCCAATCTGAGCATCTCATACTCCTCTGGGGGGCAGTTGGTCACGACAATGATCGGACTGTTCACCGGCAGATACCAGAGTACTCCGGCCAGCGTCTCCAGGCTCTCGGACTTGTGGGAGATGATGAAGGCGGTGTGGGCCAGGAAATGGGAAAGATCGTGGAGGTTGTGCTCTTCGAGAAGATGGGCAAATCGGATGGTGTCAATGAGCATATCGCTTGCTTTTCCTTTCTAATCGAGAGGAGTTGCGTCTGTCGCGACCGGAAAGATTCGACCATCTGTAGAGAAAAGACGCACGGAGGAGGGTTTTCCTCTCAGCGAGGTTGGCAGGAGTACGGAAAGGCCCGGACTGTGCCGGCCCCGGCTCTGCCCACGACCGACCACTAAGAGAATGAGCCACTCCCCCGGGCACCGCCATTCTGCTTCAGAGGCGAGGGCGGTGCTCCAACCCTGGCTAGCATCCTCGCTAGCCAGCCAGAAGGGAACTCTGCCGTACAGTAATACGTTCGCTTCCCGGAAGGCGCGCCGCCTGCTGGCTCAAAGTACTACTGCCTGCTTGTATGGATGGCCAGGCGGAGAGGCAGAACGGTCAGCACCGGGGAAAACAAGAACCAGGCCTGTACGGCTTTGTAGACAGGCGCTACTCGCGCGCCCCAGGCGGGGCATCACGGCCCCAAGAGCGCGGCCCGGGGTGCCGAGAGAGGACGAGGTGGGCATCCGGCAAGGGAGCAAGGCTGCTTGCCCGCAGTGGGCAGGCGCCGGGCCAGGAGCCGGATGGGGAGAAAGGAGACAGGTGCTGTCTTCTCAGCTCCCTCCTTCCTTCCCAGCTTACTTCGCTCAGATCAGAGCGAGCCGTCGTGACTATCGAAGACGACGGAGGGGGGACTGGGAGAGAAGTGCTCCAGGAATCGGTAGAGGCGTCGTAATTGGCGCTCGTGTTCTCCTTGTTGCTGTTCGACGTTCAAATAGAGCTGCGAGAGCAACTCATAGCGCTGGGTCTGCTCATTGAGCCGCAGCAGCAGCGTTCCCAGCTGCTCCTGTTGACCGGCCAACACCCCCAGCAGCTCCTGCTGTGCCTCCTGTTGGACTCGCCGGCGCTCCTCCAGCTCGCGCTCGAGATAGCTGAGCTGAAGCCCCTGTTGCTCTTGCCGGTCGTGCTCTTGTTCCAGGCGTTGGCGCTGCTCGGCCATCTGAGCTGTCAGAAAGGTCACCTGCTGGGTAAGCTGCCCCAAGGTATGCGCCATCTGCTCTTGCTGGATGCGTTGCTCCGCCAATTGGGTCGTCAGGTGCAGCATCTCTCGCGTGAGCTGCTCATGGATTTCAACTTCCTGCTGCACATGAGTTGTAAGCGCCTCAACCTGCTGACGAAGCAGTGCCAGCGTCTGCTGCCACTGTTCACTTGTTTGCTGCAAGTGCGTGGTCAGCTCTTCGAGTTGCTGCTCCAGCTCAGTCTGGCGTGCACTGGTCTGGATCTGGAGGGCGGCGATCTCATCCTCAAAGGAGGTTTGCAGCCGGGCCAGGGCCTCATCGACAGCGAGACGCTGTTGCGCAGAGGCCTCTTGCTGTTGCTGAAAACGGGCCTCCAGTCGGCTGCGCAAGCGCTCCAGGGCCTCATGCTGGCGCAGTGACTGCTCGCGGATCAGCCTGCGCAGGGCGGCCACCTCATGCGCGACAAACTCGGGGGAGGCCAGAGGGGCCTCCTGAGTGGCTCCTGTGGCTGGTCGCTCCCGCTCAGGCGATGAGCGTGGCTCAAGCTGACCGACTTCTCTTCTGGCCGGGGGCGGCGTTGGCACGGTGTTAGCCGGCGCGGCAACGCTGGCGTTAAGCAAGGCCAGATCGCTGGCGCGGATCAGACGGAGCTGGCTTCTACCCTCTGGAGAGTGGCGGCGTACCGGCAAGAGACCTTGACCGATCCAGCGTTCGATGGTCGCCTCGCTCTGCCCGCTGGTACGAGCGGCCTGGCTAATGGTCAGCCAGCGATCTTCTGGGCTGGCCAGCTCGTCAACGAGTTGTTCCTGCTCCACGGCTTCTTCTGTTCTTGCAGGCGCGTGTTCCTGCGTGTGTTCCTCGAACATGAAAGCAACTGCCTCCAGCTATCCGCTGGTCTCAGTATATGTTGCCAGCCCGGGGACGTCAACAGCAGAAGGCAAGAAGCTGGTTTCGACTAGTACGAGTGGCTAGTTGAGATCAAGGACGGGGGGAGAAGAAAGGCTGGCCCAGATAAGGTAAGTGGAGCCTGGGACCGGGGCAGGAGACAGGCACAGGCGCAAGCGCCCGTAGCTCGTCGGTCCTCGCTCCCATTATGGGGTGGGGGCTTGCGCCTGTTGATCCTGCCCGGCTTGTTTACTCTGCTGTCGCCAGAGCGTTACCTGGCGCTCCACCATCTGGATAAAGGTTTTCACGACCAGGGGGTCACGACTCTGGGTATAGGCGGGAACGAGCTGCCCAACGGTGGCGAGGCCCTGCTGCTCCAGGTAGGAGTCGTGCACATACTGGTACCAGTCGCGGATGCCGTCCTCCCAGCTCTGGTAGCTTCGATAACCACTGAGAGAGCGGCAGTGGCAGTCAGCAGTGACTGGGGCGTGCAACAGGCCAGGCGAGTGGGTGACGCGGGCCAGACCTACGGTGCCGAAGGTGCTATCGTGCAGGAAGAAGGCCAGGGCATAGACGGGGTCGATCCCTGTCTGTTTCCCACTCTCGTAGATCAGCTGAGCATCGCCGGCCAACGGTGACCGGTAGTGGCTCAGCAGGCTCGCGATGAAATCGACCGTGATTGTTGGCTGTCCCCGGAGCGGGTAACCATCAGCGGGATAGGGCGTGGCAGTGGCGCTGCCGCTGGCTGAGGGCCCAACCGCTGTGGGGGTAGGTACCGGCGTCGGCTGTTGGCCTGTGCCGCTGGTGGTCGCGGTGGCATCGCTGACCGGACCGAAGAGCCGCACCTGCTCGTTGCGCCAGGTGTCGACTGCCGTCTCCACTGCCCGAATGTACCCCGCCACGTCATTGTGGTCCGCCGCTGGGGCATAGCGCGGAATGATCTCCTCGACAGTGCTCAGCCCCCAGCTATCAATGTAGACGGTGCGAATGAGCCGATACCAGGCGATGAAGCCGGCTTCCCAACTGGGGAAAGCTGCAAATCCATCGATGCAGGCGGCATCGGGGATGCAGCGCAGGTTGCCCAATGACAGCGTCGTCCGGGCGATCCCTGCTGTTCCAAAGGTGCTTTCGTGGAAGAAGAAAGCCAGGGCATAGACGGGGTCGATCCCATATTCGATGCCATCGTCGTAGAGGGCCTGGCCTTTGCCGGCTGCTGGCGAGTGATAGCTGGTGAGCACGAGGTCGATCAGCGCAGGGCTGACAGAGGGTGGTCCCGCCAGAACGTACGTGCTGGCAGGCTGCGGGGCGGCTCGCAGTGGTGCGCTCTCCGAGGCAAGGGAGGCAACGCTAAGGAGAAGAAGCAGAAGGCTCACGGTGAGAATTTTGCTGATCCGCTGCATGCGTCTACCTTTCGTCATAGCCTCTCTTCCCCTAATGATACCCTATTTCGCGCAGAAAAGGCAGCCCCCTTGTGACTTCCTCCTCTCACTGCGTTGGCCCGATTCTTTCGAAGGCGCCCGCCCTGGCACAGGTGACGAGCAAGCCAGTTCAGGGGTGCCCCTGGCGTAGGTAGAGTACAAAGCCAGGAAGGTTCACGCGCCGGTAGTGGCGGCTGGCAAGGAGGTGGGCCTGACTGCTGAGCAGAGGGAACTCTCCATGCTGGGCGTCGCTGAAGAGATAGGCGGCCTGGGGGTCGGCGCTGACTTCCTGGTAATAGGGTGGATAGCGCACCAGGTCATTGCGCGTGAGCCAGGGATTGATGGTCGCGCAGATCACCTGCTCCTGGCTTACGAAGGTCAGGCGGTCGCAGATCCAGTAGCCGGAATAGACGTGGTGAATGCCCCGGCGCTCCAGGGTGATGGCCAGATCGACGTATTGCTGCTGACGAGCAGCGGCAGCGGGGAGCTCAGCGAAGTTGGCCAGCGTACCCTCCAGAAAGGTTAGGAAGAGCAGCGTCAGCATCATTCCGGCGAGCAGGAGCTGGACGCAGGCGCAGACACGGGCACGGGCGCGGTCGACAGTGCGCGCGAGTGTTGGTAGCCGGGGCTGGTCCTGGAGGAGGGCGAGGGTGGTGCTGGGGCACAAGCTCTGTTGAAGGAGAGAGACCAGAGGCCAGATGAGGGCAGGGGTCATGATCAGCAGGCCGACCAGGTAGCGCATGCTCTGAGGACGCTGGGCCGCTGTGAGACTGGCGGTGTAGCTGAGCAGGGTGATGAGGCCTGCGAGCAGCAAGAGCAGGCGACTGGCATGCAGGGCCAGCTGCTCTCGCTTTGCTCGTCGCAGAGGCTGGTCTTCTTGCGAGAACAGCCGAAGCTGCCAGAGCGGGCGCAGGGAGAAAAAGAGAGCGCTGACCACCAGGGAGAGGTAGACCAGGCTCCAGCCGCCATAGAGTGCGGCGCAGCTCAGGCTCTCTCCGCGCTTCCAGCCGTAGAAGGGCAGTGCTTCCAAAGGGCAGGTCGGGGTCATACCAGTCGCCAGGGGCAGGCTGTAAAGAAAGGTGCCGGCCAGCTTCTTGAGCCAGAGCTGCAGGCCCGTGGGAGGCACTCCGGGGTAGCGGTTCTGACTGTAGAGGGCCAGGAAAATGCTGAGCGAGTCCTGGCCGGGGGGAGCCTGCAGGTTATAGAGGATCAGGGGAAACGCCCCAAGCACCAGGCCGGCCAGCAGCAGCAAGGGCAGGGTCGGGCGCCTCAACCACTCGCGCCAACAAAAGAGGACCAGTAAGATAGCCGAGCAACAGAGAAAAGGCAGCACGAGCCAGTGACTCCACAGGCCCAGGCCCGCCACCAGCCCCCAGGCGAAAGAAGCCAGCAGACGGCTCCTGGCCCCTGACGCACCTGGCGCTGCCGGTTGAGTGTGGGCCAGCCAGGTCGCCAGGAGCATGGCCAGGGAGCCAAACGCCAGTGTCTCGACGGCCCCTCCAACGGCGCGCATTTCGGGCGTCAAGATATAGCGAGGTGCCAGACAGAGTAGCGCCAGCGAGAGGAGGGCCACCAGGCGCCCATAGAGCAGTCGGGCTAGCTGGTAGAGGGCGAGCGCGAAAAGGAGGAGAAAGATCAGCATGGCCAGGCGCAGCGAAAGCAAGGAGGCGCCAAAGAGGTGAAAGAAGACGGCGGCCACGTAGGCTTCGCCAGCCCCCATATAGTTTTGCCCATAATAGAAGATAGGCCAGTCCTGGCCGCGAGCGATATGGAGGGCCATCAATCCCATCGTCCCTTCCTCGCTGTCGGTGCCAGGCCAGCCAGCGAGGCTGAAACCTAGGCGGATTCCCAGCATAGTGGCGACGAGGGCCGGGGCGGCGATCTGACGCGCTGCTCTCCACTGCTGGATGCGCAAGATCGACAAGGAGGCCATCGTTCCTCTCTCTAGAGAAGAGGCAGGCAACACCTGCCTGGTCCGGGGGCAGGTCTCACCTTGCGGCTCGCTACTTCAGGTGGCTCTATTCTAGATGACCGACGAGATGTTGCCTAGACGGTTGGACGAAAAATACTGGCCTTGGCGGGTTGGCTCCCCCCGCCCTCCGGTTTGACCGTAACGAGGCAAGGCGGGGGTGATCGATCGCTGGGGACGAACGCGAACCGCGAGATTTTGGTGGGGCAATTCAGCTATACTGTCTCGTATCAAGGCTGATGACGGAGGAGAAGAAGCTGACTATGAGCCGAGATGAACACGCTGGGCAGGTCCAACAACGGATCGAAGCGTTGTTGGCCTCGATGACCCTTGAAGAGAAAGCCGGGCAACTCACGCAGTACTTCTACTTTCCAGGTTTCACGCTCCAGACCGCCTTTGTGGAGGAAGAGATCCGCGCCGGACGGGTAGGGAGCCTGTTGTTTGTCGCCGACCCGGCTCAGACCAATCGCCTCCAGCGCCTTGCGGTTGAGGAGAGTCGCCTTGGTATCCCGCTGCTCTTCGGCTTCGATGTCATTCACGGCCTGCGCACCATCTTCCCCGTGCCGCTCGGGCTGGCGGCCTCGTGGGACCCGGAGCTGGTTGAGCAGGTGCAAGCGGTGGCGGCGCGCGAGGCGCGGGCGGTCGGTATTCACTGGGCCTTTGCTCCGATGGTGGATATTGCCCGTGATCCGCGCTGGGGCCGCATCGTCGAGGGAGTCGGCGAAGATCCCTATCTGGGGGCGCGCCTGGCTGCTGCTCATGTGCGCGGCTTTCAAGGCGAGGGAGATGGAGCAGCCGGGCAGATTGTGGCGGGGCCGAAGCACTTCGTTGGCTATGGGGCAGCGCTGGGTGGACGCGACTATGATGAGGTCAATCTTTCCGAGAGTGAGCTGCGCAACGTCTATCTGCCGCCGTTTGCAGCGGCAGTTGAGGCGGGAGCCGCAAACATCATGAGTTCCTATGTGGGGATCAACGGGGTGCCAGCGGCGGCGGATCGCCGGCTGCTCACCGAGGTGCTGCGGAACGAGCTAGGTTTCCGGGGCTTTGTGGTGAGCGACGCCAACGCAGTGATCGACCTGACCACCCACGGTCTGACGCGCGACGATCGCGATGCGGCGCTGCGGGCGCTCCAGGCCGGCCTGGACATGGAGATGTCCCTGGGAGTGCAGTTTGTGGGCGAGCACGGCCCAACGGCGCGCCCTGCGGCCTTCGCAACGCTGCCGGAGGCGGTGCGAGCTGGCCAGGCCGACGAGCGTCTGCTCAACGAAGCAGTGAGGCGGGTGCTGGCCCTCAAGTTCCGCCTGGGCCTCTTTGAGCAGCCGTATGTCGACGAGGCACGTGCCAGCGTGGTTCTGGGAGCGCCCGCTCACCGTGAGCTGGCGCGCGTGGCCGCCGAGCGCTCGGCGGTGCTGCTGCGCAATACAGGGGTCTTGCCCCTCGACCGGGCAGCGCTGCGCCGGCTGGCTGTCATCGGGCCGCTGGCAGCGGATCAGCGGGCGACCCTTGGCCCGTGGGTATTTGTGCCGGATCTGGAGCGTACGGTCACCCTGCTAGAGGGACTCCGCCAGACGGCAGGCCCTACAGTGCAGGTCGACTATGCGCCAGGGGTGCCGCTGCCAACCCGGCCTATTCCCTCGCCATTCGCGGCTCTTGACCAGCTCGTCGCCGGCTCTTCCCTGGCGGGGGAGCCGCCATTTGATGAGCGGGAGGAGTTCGAGCGAGCCATTGCCCTGGCCCGTTGTGCCGATGTGGCCGTGCTGGTGCTGGGCGAGGCGGCAGACATGAGTGGTGAAGCGGCTTCGCGCTCCACGCTCGATTTGCCGGGCCGTCAGTTGGAGCTGTTGGAAGCGGTGGCCGAGACTGGGACGCCGCTGGTCCTGGTGCTGCTCTGTGGTCGACCGCTCGACCTGCGTCGCGTGGTTGAGCGGTCGGCGGCCATCCTGGTAGCCTGGCATCCCGGCAGTGAAGGGGGCAATGCGGTGGCCAGGTTGCTCTTTGGCGAGGTCGCGCCTGGGGGAAAACTGCCTGTGAGCTGGCCGCGCAGTGTGGGGCAGGTGCCCTTGATCTATGCGCATCTGCGCTCGCACCAGCCGCAGACGAGTGGTCTGCGTTACTGGGAGGAGGAGAGCACGCCCCTCTATCCTTTCGGTTTTGGCCTCAGCTATGGCGAAGTGGAGTACAGCGATCTCCAGTTAAGCGCTAGCTCAATTGGCCTGCACGATACGCTGGATGCCAGCGTGGTGCTCTCCAATCGCTCGCAGCGCCCTGTCGAAGAGGTAGCACAGCTGTATCTGCATCAGCGCTATGGGCGGGCGGCCCGTCCGGTGCGTGAGCTAAAAGCCTTCGAGCGTGTAAGCCTGGCCCCAGGAGAAAGACGCACGCTCCATTTCAGGCTTGGACCAGAGGCGCGGCGCTACTGGAGCGCTGCGGTGGGGGGCTATGTGCTTGATGAGTCCGTCTTTGACGTTTGGGTAGGCGGCTCATCGCAGGCCGCCTTACACGCCGAGTTCAGCGTTCAAGCTGACGGTCTGGCCGGCTCCTGACCCTGTTCAGGAAGAATGCCAGCGATGCTGTAGCTGGTGGGCGCTGATCTCCAGCCCTGGGAGGGCCTCGGGATAGCTTCCCCGGGGGGTCAGCGCTCAGGTCAATGTTTGTTGACAGCCTACGGAAGGCGAGGTAGACGATGCAGGTGCAAAATCCGATCATTCCCGGTTTCCACCCCGATCCCAGCATCTGCCGCGTCGGTGACGACTACTACCTGGTGACCAGCTCCTTCGAATATGTTCCTGGCGTACCGGTTTTTCACAGCCGCGACCTGGTCCACTGGCAGTGCATTGGCTACTGCCTTACCCGCCCTGAGCAGCTTCCCCTGCCGCGGAGCGAGCCGTCGCTAGGGATCTTTGCCCCTACCATCCGCTTCCACCAGGGCATCTTCTACCTGGTCACCACGAACATGGACCTGTATGAAGAGAGAAGCGGGCGTTGCAGCTTCTATGTCACTGCCCGCGACCCGCGCGGTCCCTGGTCCGATCCAATCTGGCTTGAGCAAGGGGGGATCGACCCATCGCTCTTCTTTGACGACGATGGCCGTGTCTATCTGACAAGCACCGCTGAGAGTGAGGAGCAGGCGATTCAGCAGAGCGAGCTCGATCCGGCGACAGGCAAGCTCTTGACGGAGCCGCGTCTCCTCTGGCGGGGCACTGGGGGCGCCTATCCTGAAGGGCCGCATCTGTACAAGATCGCAGGTCGCTATTACCTGATGATTGCCGAAGGAGGCACCTCCTACGGTCACATGGAGACGCTGGCCCGTGGCCCAACCCCGTGGGGACCGTGGGAAGCCTGTCCCCACAATCCCATCTTGAGTCATCGCAGCCTGCTCAGCCCGATTCAGGCGACCGGCCATGCCGACCTGGTGCAGGCCCAAGATGGCAGTTGGTGGCTCGTCTGTCTTGGAGTGAGGCCGCAGCCCTTCACCGGACTCCATCATCTGGGGCGAGAAACCTTCCTCGCCCCAGTGGTCTGGGACAGCGACGGCTGGCCCCACGTCGGTGAGAAGGGGCAGATCAGGCTCACCCTCGACGGGCCACAGCTGCCCGCGGCGCCCTGGCCTGCTTCCCCCACACGCGATGACTTTGACCAGCCCTCGCCCGGCCTTGAGTGGAACTTCCTGCGCTGGCCTCCGCCCGGCAGTTGGTCGCTGACCGCTCGTCCTGGCTTCTTGCGCCTGCTCGGAAATGCTGCCACGTTGGATCGAGGCTTTGGGGTGGCCTTCATGGGGAGGCGGCAAGAGCACGGGCAGTGCACCGCCTCCACCCGGCTCGAATTTGCCCCCCAGCGAGAGGGACATGAGGCCGGCTTGACTGTCTGGATGAACCGCGAGCACCACTATGAGATCGCCGTCGTCTGCCAGAACGGGGAGCGCTGGGTCATCGTCCGCCAGCGCCTTGGGGGCCTGACGGCTATCGTCGCCCGCGAGCAGGTGGAAGCCGGATCGATCTTCTTGAGCGTTGAGGCCATTCAGCCGACACAGCCGGCGTTTCGCGCTTCCTCCCACTATCGTTTCTCATACTCCCTGGGCGAGGGAGCAGCACGCGAGCTGGCCCGGGGCGAGAGCCGCTATCTGGCTTCAGAGGTCGCCGGCGGCTTCACTGGTGTCTACTTCGCCCTCTATGCGACGACCAACGGAGGGACGGATACCGCCGTCGCCGACTTCGACTGGTTCGACTACCTGCCCTCTCCAGACGTTGCCTCCTGAATGCACTCAGCGGGCGGGCCGCAACAAATCGCAGGACCAGAGGAGCAGGGGTCGCAACCTCCCCTCCCTACTGGTCCTGCCCTGGCCTGCGTTCTGTCGCGCAAGATGATCCGACCTGTCTCCTGCAGACATGGGCTGGCTACTGGCCTTGCTCAGGCAGTGCTGCCCTCGCGCAGACGGAAGACCTCAACCGAGCGGCGCAGGTACTCGACCCGCTGCGCCAGCGCCTCCACATGCTGCGAAGCCTGGCGCGTATTCACATTCATCTGGCGCGTTGCCTGAGAGAGGCGCTGCATAATCTGCACAATCGACGTGAACGCCTGCAGTTGCCGGGCCGCCATATCCGTAATGCGCTCAATCTCGCGTGCCTGCAATTCGACCGCTGCCGAAATTGTCTCCAGTGCAGAGCCAGCCTCCTGAGCACGCTCTGCCCCAAAGGCGCTTTCTTGTTCTGTCGTGCGCATTGAACTGGTCACGGTGCTGATATCCTGTCGTACCCCTTCGACGATGTGGACGATCGAGCGCGCCTGGCTATTGGCGCGCTCGGCCAGGCGTTGGATATCTGCCGCGACGGCCCCGAAGCCACGCACGGACTCCCCTTCGTAGGCGACCAACGCTGCTGCATCCTGGGCCAGACGGTTCGTCTGCTCAACAATGGCCGAGATCACCTCGACGGTGCTATTAATGGCACGCGAATGCTCATCGAGCTTTTCAACCTTGGTGGCAGTGGCCTGCACATTCTCATAGATGCGCTTCAGCCCCTCAAGCACTTGCTGAACAGCCTGTCGACCCTGGCGCACATGCTGGAGCGACTCATGGGTACTCGTTTGAAGCATATGAGCGCGATCAGCGATATGGCGGCTGGAGGAGGCCATATGCTCGATCTCGCGGCTCGCGCGGGCGATCTGCTGCAGTTGCTGATCACCTGTTTCCACCAGGCGCGCCAGGGCATCGACCACAACGGTCGTCGAGATGGCCACCTCGCGCGCCGCTCCTTTGACACGCATGACCAGGCTGCTCAACTCGGCCAGCATATAATTAAAGGCATTGGCAATAATCTGCAGCGTCCCGCCGGTCATTCGAGCGCGACCGCTCAAGTTGCCCTGGCTGACCCCGCTGACATCGCCCACCAGGGCCTCAATCTGCTTCTGCAGGGCGTTGCGCTGAGCTTGAATCTCCTGGATCAGGCGCACCATATGGTCAAGCATACTATTGAGGGAGCGCGCCACCAGGGCGATCTCATCACGGCCCGAAACCGAGGCTCGAACACTGGTGTCACCGCGGGCGATACGGCGGGTCAGGCGAGCCAGCTGACCCAGGGGGCGCGCGATCGTCCAGTAGACAAAGGTCCCGACCAGCAAGACGACCGCGATAATCAGGATGGCGGCCAGCACGATCTCAATCGCCGTCTGCGTAGCCTGGGGTCCAGTCACCTCGACGACCTTGTCACCTACGGTTTCCGTGAGGTCGACAAGATGCTTCCAATCATTTTCCAGAGGGGTATAAGTGCTATTGGCCTGCTGCAGCAGCTGAGTTGTCTGACTGGTCTTGCTCGAAGACTGCAACGCAGCCAGCTCGCGATCTTGCGCCTGCAGGTAGTGCTCCCACTCACCTGACAAGATGCGCTGCAGCGTCTGCTGTTGATCGCTGGCCAGGCCGCGGGTACTGCTCTCGCTCTCGAGCAGGGCGCGGATAGGGGTCATCTGCGGCGAAGTGGCCAGCAGATAATGCTGCTGGTAGCTTGTCAGGCCCTGAGCAAAGGTCGACTCCAGGGTCTTGATCTCGGTAGTCAGGCGCTGGCGCAGGGCGGACAGATCCGTATTGGGGGCTCCGGCGATCGTCGTTGACACGAAAGTCTGGGCCTGCAATGCGATCAGGTCGGCGTGCATATGCTGTAAAGTTGCCAGCTGCGTGGTGGCAACATGGACGGCGTCAGTGCTGACCTGGACCGCCTCGCTGCGGCCATTGAGCGCATCGATATAGGCACGTCCGAGCAGCCAGAGGATGATGCCCGGGATGACCGCCACCAACATGGCTGCCAGGAAGAGGCGCCGCACAATGGGCGCCTGCGAGATCCATCTCATCGGAACCATCATGCTCACATTCCCTTCTTGCTTTGCGGCATTGCTTCGTCCTCAACACAGGGACCTGGAATGAGATTGGTTGGACAGGTGGGCCACTCGGACCACTCAGACATGATGCAAGGTGAGCGCCACTTGCTCATTATCGGGATAGCTGTAGGGGGAAGGCACGGCGTAGGGGTTGTGCTCATCGGGCCATCCCACAAAGCGGGCCGTTGTATACTCGTACCAGTTGACGCTGTAGAGCAAGGGAATCGAGGGCAACTGCTCCACCATAATGCGCTGCAATCCATTGAGAGCCTGCTGCTGCACAGCGGGGTCGGTTGAGTGAGCATACTGAGCCAGCAGGTGATCGGTTGTGGGATCGCTCCAGCGCTCCCAGTTCGAGGGGGCGGACTTTCCGATCGGTGCCGTGTTAGCGCTATCGAGCAGCGCATCGTACAGGTAGTAAGGAGAGGGGCCGCTGTTGGTCCAGGAGATCGCACTCTCAAAGGAACCCAGCTGCAGATCCGAGATATAGGTATTGAGCGAGAGGGCCTTGACAGTGACCGAGATGCCGATCGCAGCCAGATCCTGGGCCATCAACTTGCAGTCCTTCTCCCAGTCGGTCCAGCCAGAGACGACCTCCATGCTGAAAGCCAGCTGCCGGCCCTCGCGATCTACAAAGATGCCATCGCTTCCCCGCACAAAGCCAGCCCCTTCCAGTAAGCGGATGGCGCGGGCTCGATCGACCTGGAACGAGAGCGAGCGATACTGCGGAGCCAGGAAGGAGCGGTAGGCGGGCAGAACAATGCCCGTTGGATGAGGCGGTGGCTCGTAGCCATTCTCTCCCTCTTTGGAGAGGCGCTCACGGTCGATTGCCAGACTGATGGCCTGGCGCACAGGGAGGAGATTGAAGGGATAGCGAGCCGTATTGAGATAGAGCATAACGATGGCGATAGGGGGCAGCCAGTAGCGATTGTGAGTGGGATCGCGTCCCACAAAGCTCTGCAGATTCGAGCTAAAAAGGCCGGTCCAGTCAATAGAACCCTGGGCCAGGAGCAGGTCGGCGCTGGCGTTGGAGACATAAGCCGGATAACGCAGCTGGCTGATATAGGGCTTGCCGGGCTGCCAGTAGTGCGGATTACGCTCCAGGATATAGAGTGTGGGATCAAACGACTTCAGCATGAAAGGACCAGTGCCGACTGGATTGGGATTGGCCTCATGGACGGGATCTTTGAAGCGCTCCCAAATATGGCGCGGCACGATGTAGGTCTGGCCCCCGATGTACCACTCCTCCGGGAACGATGGCTGCTTGAAGGTCACGACCACACGAGAGGGATCGGGGGCCGTCACCTCCTTGACGGTTGTCCAGATGCTATGGAGATCGAGGGCAGGGAAACGATGGAGCAGATTCAGCGTAAAGACCACATCGTCGCTGGTCAAAGGCTGGCCGTCGCTCCACTCGACCCCGCGACGCAACTGGAAGGTCAGCGTCTTGAGGTCGCTGGACCAGGAGAAGCCGGTTGCCAACCAGGGCTTCACCTGCCCGGTCTCCTGATTAAAGAAGAGCAAGGTCTCATAGATCATCCCTTTGGTGCCACTGAGTGTCGAATTGTCGGCAGCAAAGGGGTTGAAGAAGCGCTGGAAGCGTCCATAGGGGCCGGGCACAATGGTCAAAGCTCCCCCATACTTGATCTGCGAACCTGGCTGCGCGCTACTCCCGGGCATACTGCCAGGTATACAGGCTGTCATTACCAGCAACAGGGCCACAGCCAGCATCAAGAGCCATAGGGCCTGTGGATGCTGGGACCTCTCGCGGTGTTGTCTCCCCCAGCGCGGGCTGGAACCAGGCGAGGAGCCACCCCTGGGCGAGAGCGTGGAGCGATGAGACTGGTGGGCAGGGCGAGCATGAGCAGGGACAGCGATGGACATGGTGCATCCTCCTTGACATCAGATCCTACTGATAGGGCTCGCCATCGGGAGCTTGCGGCTGTTGCGGGACCCACAGCGGTGAAGAGGGCAAAGGAGTCTGAGGGCTGGACCCTGCGAGCCCCGTTGGTGGCAGGGGAGTCACCGCTCCGCCGGGAGGCAGAGGGGTCTGGGGCGGGAGATGGAGCAGCCCGGGCTGGGACTGACCAAGCGGGGCGCTGACAGGTCGTGTGCCTGAGCCAAGCGGGGAGATCGAACCCGTCGTTGTCAGACTGCGACGCTCGCTTGCGACCGAGCTCGGAGCAGCTGCAGCTGACTGCTCACGTGAGACCTTGAAGGCATCGACAGAGACTCGTAGATGCTCAACTAATGAGGCCAGGCGCTGCATATGATGAGTGGCCTCACCCAGCCGAGCCTTGTTCGTCTGCGTCAGATCGGCCACATACTGCATAATCTGGACAGCCGCCGTGGCCAGCTCCATCTGTCTGGTCACGAGGCTGGTGATATCGGCGATATCGCGGGCCTGGCGCTCAACAGTGGCAAAAATGCCCTCCAGGGTTCGCTCAACATCTTGAGAGACCTTGCTTTCCAGAGTGGTCTCGCGCTGGGTGCGCTCCATAGAAGTCGCGGCCTCGGCGATATCCTCCTGAGCGCTGCGCACAATGCGGGCGATGTTATTGGCCTCCAGCTTGGCCTGCTCAGCCAGGCGCCGAATGCGTACGGCAACCGCGCCGAACTCTTTGCGCCCCTCGCCGGCCATTGCCGCCTGGATAGCCGAATCGAGAGCGAGGCGATGAGTCTGATAGGCCAGGCTGAAAATGACCTCTACGATATCGTTAATCTCCTGTGAACGCTCGCCGAGGCTGCGCACGCGCTGCGTCGTCGCCTGCACATGAGCGTGAATATGCCCGAGGCGATTAATGGCGTCCCAGGTGGCCTGATGCCCACCAGTAGCGCTGCGCTGCGTGTCCTGGGCAATGCCTTCCAGAATCTGGGCATGCTGCGCCACCTCCTGGCTGGCCAGGGCCATCTGCTCCACGCCGCCTGCCGCCTCAGTGATCTGCTGAATCTGGAATTCGCTGATCTGGCTGAGGTGGGTCATCTGCTCCAGCGTGAGGCGGGTTGAGGTCTCTACCTCACGGGCCACCTGCTTGATGCGAATCACCAGCCCCTCCAGCTCGCTGATCATGTAATTGAAAGAGGAGGCGAGCACGCCCAGCACATCGCCAGTCACATCGGCGCGGATGCGCAGATCACCCTCGCCAACTCCCTTCACTTCGCCTGCCAGGTTACCGATGCGCGTCTGTAGAAGATCGCGCTGCTGCTGGGTGTTTTCCATCAGTTGGACAATGGTGTCGAGCATCGTATTCATCGAGGCGGCCACGCGGGCGATCTCGTCGCGCCCGCTTAGCCTGGCACGCGCCAGCGTATCGCCGGCACTGATGCGTCGGGTCAGCTGGATGAGCTGGCGCAGCGGGCGGCTGATCGTCAGATTGACAAGGTAGCCAATGGTGAAGACAAAGAGCATGGACAGGGGGATGGCGGTCACCGTTCCAATCAACATGGGAACGGTCTGCGAAGGGCCAACGCGCACGACCTCGGTGTTAACTCGCTCGGCAATGTCTACAATACGTTGCCAGCTTGCTAAGAGCGGGGTGTAGAGCTGATCAGCCTTCTGCAGGAGCTGGGCGGCTTGGGCCAGGGGCATGCGCGTGTCGAGGCCGATCAAAAGGTCGTCCTGCGCGGCCTTGTACTGCGGCCATTGATGCTCCAAAATAAGGTCCAGCAGCTGCTGTTGCTCGCGAATAATGGGGGTATGTGGATCATTATCGAGCAGAATCTGCCGAATGTCGGCCATCGCCGGGGCGGTGGCGAGCTGGTACTGTTCCTGATAGGCCACACTGTCAACATCAAAGCTCCCTTCGATGCTGAGCACCTGAAGAATAACATCTTCTTCAGCGCGCGTCACGGTGGCATCGCTGGTGCTATTGGTGGTGACGCTCGGTAGGAGGGCCACAAGCAGAGCATGCATGCTCTGCAGACGCGCCAGCTCGGTGGTGGTGATCTTGATGGTCTGGTTACTGATCAAGACAGCTTGTCTTCCCGACTCCAGGGCATGGAAGTAGATACTGCTGAGGAAGACAATAGCAATAAAAGGGATGATGGTTGCCCAGGCAAAAGTGGCAAAGAGCCGTAGGGAAATCGGTGTGTTACTGATCCATCTCGGCATCTTCCTGGCCTCCTCTCTTGCGCTCGGCTCCGTCGCGCCTCTCTCTGCTGCTTGCGGGTTCGCTTGCAGGACCACACGCGGTCATGAGTCATGACGTCAAACGCTGCCAGTGATGTTGAGCTAAGTATACAATATCAGTAGTCATGGAATTCCTAAATGGTTGATTACTCACCTGAATTTCTTACCGACATTCTTCTCTACGTTGTTACGGTACCGGTACCGTAACAATATCAGAAATCGATCTATAGTGCAAAGACAAAACTCATGCTCCGGCGAGGAGCGAGAGCCGGAGGACATGCAGTGTGGGCACGTTGTAGAGGGGAGGTGGAGGTAGTGGGCAAGGAGTGGTGGGCAAAGTGAATGGGGAACCTGGTGTGTGATGAGGCAGAGATCGTCAGCCGCGCAGAGGAAGGGGGAGCTGGAGTGGTAAGAGGAGGAGGGCGCCGGGCAGGGGGAGCGGGAGGCTGCCGGCGCTGTGGGCAGAGGCTATCAGGAAGAGGAAGACGAAGACCAGGAGCAGTACCGCCAGAGCAATGGCTGTCAATAGGATTGCCGTGCGCAGGCTCAGGCCCTTCTCGGAGAGGGAGAGTGGCCACCCTTGAGAGTGGGCCGTGTGGGGAGCAGGGGCGGTGGAGATGGCGGCTGCTCTGCGCCGTGAGCGTATTGACCCCGCCTGACCGCTGACGTCGCTGACGACGGGGGCAGCCGAGGAAGCGGCCTGAACGCGGGTTGAAGGCAGCACCAGACGCTGTGGTTGTTCCTGACTGGTTGGACTGCCAACGCGCGGCGAACGAGTCGAACCACCTGCGGCCTGGGGATTGACCCAGCCGCAGCGGGGGCAGCCTGGCTGCGAAGAGGTCAGAGGCATCTGGCAGACTGGACAGCTCACGCCGGGTGTGCTGGTACGGGCCTGATGCAGGTCCTCGTAGAGTTGAGGCAGGTCTGGCTGCGTTTTATGAGGATCGACTGCGCGCCCTCTCTCCGCGGTGGGAGCGGGAGGCTCCTGACGCGCTCGTTGCAGCTGCTCCTGGACCTGTCTCAGCTCGGCCTTCAGCTCTGCCACCGACTGGTAGCGTTCTGCGGGCTTGAGCGCCATAGCTCGCTGGATAATGGCATTGAGCCGCTGCAGAATCTCTGGAGGGAGCACGGCGAGCTGGGCCACATGACGCGGCATGCGTGCCCCTCGCGAGGGGCGCGCGGCCTCGAAGCGGAAAGATTTGCCAGCCTTTTCTTCGGCCAGGAGACGGGCCAGCTGCTCCTGCAGCGAAGGCAGGCCAGAATGTCCCTGCTGGAGTGCCTGATTGCGGGCCGAAACGCTGGCTGGCTCTTGCATCGTTAAGGCGAAATAGAGTGTTCCACCCAGAGCGTAGACATCGGAGCGGGGGTCGGTGCCGCTCCCACCGGGATACTGTTCGGGCGGAGCATAGCCGGGCGTGCCTTGATGGCGGGCGAAGAAGAGCGTACGTGCTCCGTCGGCCACCGCCTTCGCATTGCCCAGGTCGACCAGATAGGCCGTCCCGTCGGAGGTAATGCGGATATTGTCGGGCTTGATATCGCGATGGATCACCGGCGGCTGCTGACTGTGGAGAAACTGGACGGCATCGCAGACCGCTAGCAACCAGCCCAGAATCACAGGTAAAGGAATAGCCTCATCGCGCTGGCGAGCCAGACGCAGCTGTTCGGTCAGGTCGCGCCCTTCGATATAGCTCAGCACGACATAGTAGCGCCCGCGCTCGCTGAAGGCGTCGATAAAGCTGGGCAAATGGGGATGGTGGAGGCGGCTGAGCACGCGCGCCTCATGCTGGAGCTGAGCCTGGCCACTGGCACCGGTGACCAGATATTCTTTCACCGCACAAGGTTGATTGCTGCGCAGGTCCACTGCCAGGTAGACATGGCCGAAGCCGCCGCTGCCCAGGGCCCGCTCAATGCGGTACTGGCCACGCATGATCGTCCCCGGCGGGATGGTTTCGATCATCATAAATGCTCTCTCTTCCTCCAGTTATCGCTCGGCTAAGAATAAGGGAGAGGCGGCGCTCCATGAGGCCCCGCTGCATTATAACACTCCCGTCGCGCCACTGTCATGAACACACACTACAATGGCTAGCTCGCTGGCTGGGAGAGACAAGCAAGCGTACAGTGACCGCCAGGAGTAAAGGAGTTGCCACGTCCTCCAAGGTTCTCCTGGAGAGACAAACGCCCTTCTCCCCTTTTTCTTACCGATGAACTTCTTCCTGGCAGCAGTGTGCCATATGAGATACTGGCCCTATTCCAGCGGCCGCGGCGCCGGGTCATCTCGCGTAGCTGCCGGACCGCCTGGCACGGCCAACGCATCGAGATACGTGCGCATTGGCTGGTGCTGAGGTAACCTGAACGTGCTATGCTAGAGATATTCCCTTTTTCTTGTTGTCCCAGTCGCAGCCGGTTGCTCGACTGTTCCTGAAGCAGCCGGTGGGCGAGCCTTCTGATCTGAAAGATGGAGTGAACGGATGCCTGCGGCGAACTCGACCAGTGGTCTCCTCTTTGACGAGCGCTTTCTGGCCCACGACGCCGGGGTTGAAACGATTGTGCAGATGCGTGAGGGGAGCTTTGAGCTGGACCCTGAGCCGCATCCTTCGGATCTGGCCATTACCAGGCGCACCTGGCAATTCTTGGAGCGTTCCGGGCTGCTGGGGCGCATGCGACGTCTGGAAGCACGGCCAGCCCGTGAGGAAGAATTGCTTGTCTATCACACGCGCCCCTATCTCAATGGTCTGCAAGCCCATGCGGCGGGTGGTCCACGGCAAGGAGACTGGGGCGAAATCGATGAGGACACACCAGTGAGCGCCAGCTCCCTGGAGGCCGCGGTATGGGCTGCCGGCGGGGCCTGTCAGGCAGTGGAGGCTGTGATGCGTGGCGAGGTGCGTAACGCCTATGCCCTCCTGCGACCTCCCGGTCACCATGCCGAGCGCGAGCGGGCCCTGGGTTATTGCATCTTCAATAACGCGGTCATTGCTGCCGAGTATGCGCGCCACACATATGGGCTGGAGCGCATTCTGATTATCGACTGGGATGTCCACCACGGCAATGGGACCCAGCAGGCTTTCTACCTGGACCCGGGAGTCCTCTTTCTTTCCCTGCACCAGCACAACTGGTATCCCCGTCACTCGGGTGAGCTAGAGCAAGTCGGCGCGGGCGCGGGCGTTGGCTATACCGTCAATATTCCTCTGCCACCGGGGACGGGTGACCGTGGCTACATTGCAGCCTTCGAGCAGCTGGTGCTCCCGATCGGCCTGCGCTATCGCCCGCAGCTCATCCTTGTCTCGGCAGGGCAAGATGCAAGCTGGCTTGATCCGCTAGCGCAGATGATGCTCACTCGGGCCGGCTATCGGCGCCTGGCCGAGCTGGTGGTCGCCCTGGCCGACGAGGTCTGCGAGGGTCGCCTGGTGGCTCTACAAGAGGGGGGATACAGTCGCGCCTACGTTCCCTACTGTACCGCGGCGATCGTTGAGGCTTTGCTCGGTATCGACCTTGGCATAGTCGATCTCTATGCCGGTGCCTGGGAGCTGGAGCGCAGCGCGACTATCTTTACGCGCGCGACGCGCCAGGCTCTGGAGCAGGCCCGGCGTTGGCACCGTCAATGGTGGCCACTATGAGACGAGTGCTGACAGGAGAGAGATGGGAGCTGCTGCAGTGCAGAGCAACCCGCCCCGGACTCCGGGTGCCGAGCGCGGGCGACGCGGGGGACATCTGGGTTGCAGCAATAGAGCTGCTCTGGCTGAGAAAGGATGATCGAGTGTTGGACATGAAGGGTGAGGGGCGCGGGCGCCTCCGGGGCTATCTGCTGGTTGGGTTGGCCTCGCTCCTCTTTGGTCTCAATGGGAACCTGGCGCGCAAGCTGTTCGATGAAAGCGCGTTGACGCCGCTGACGCTGGTGGAATGGCGCATGCTCATTGGGGGGGCATGCCTGCTGGTTTTACTGGGAGTGGTTCAGCGCGGAAAAGTGCTGCCACCGCGCCGAAGTTGGGGCTGGCTGCTGGCTTTGGGCCTGGCGATGGCGCTGGTGGCCTATAGCTACTTCATGGCTATTAGCCGCTTGCCGGTGGCCATTGCCCTGGTGATCCAGTTCAGCACACCGGCCTGGCTGGTACTTGGCGAGGCGCTCTGGCGACGCCGCTGGCCGGCCCTGCCGGTTCTGGGGGCTTTGCTCCTGGCGGGAAGCGGCCTGGTGCTGGTGACGGGAGCCTGGCAGCAGCGGTTCCTGCGCCTGGATGCCCTGGGGCTGCTCTATGCGGTGCTCTCGATCCTCTCCTTTGCCGCCTACCTGCTGTTGGGGCGACGTGTCGGGCGTGAGCTGCCGGCCCTGAGCGCCACGACCTGGGGGGCGATTGTTGCCGCCCTCTTCTGGCTGTTTGTGCAGCCGCCCTGGCGCATCCCGCCGGCCAGCCTGCAGCCGGGCCTATGGCCGGCGCTGGCGGCGGTTGGAATCCTGGGCATGGCGCTGCCGTTCCTGGGCGAGCTGGCGGCCCTGCGCTACCTGGACGCGGCCAGGGTGGGCATCGCAGCGATGCTGGAGCTGGTAGCCGGCAGCGCCATCGCCTACCTCTGGCTTGGCGAAGCCTTGACCCTTGATCAGTTGGTCGGCGGGCTGCTTGTCATGCTTGGAGTGGGCCTTCTTCATTACGAGGAGCTCCGTCGCCATGCTGGCAGCTCCTCCCCACAACCAGGGGGAGCGCCCGCCGACATGACGACTGGAGGCTGCAGTCAGCCAGGTCGAGGGGAGGACCCGCGAGACCTGGCTGTCGGTCGGGTCCCCGAGGGCTAGGGCGCATCGGGAACGGCGAGGTGAGGAGGAATGGCCGCCGGGAGCGAAGGAGGACTCAGCGAATCGACTTCTCGCGATTCGGGTCCTCGCGCTCCTGACGGTAGGTCTCGTAGGCCTCGCGCACCAGGCGGCAGATTTCCCGGGGATCATCCGAGACGCACAACAGCTTGGCATCGCCTGGGGAGATCTTGCCCTCGGCCAGCATCGTGTGGTGCAGCCAGTGCAGTAAGCCACCCCAGTAGCGAGAGTCATAGAGAATCACCGGGAAATGGCTGACCTTGCGCGTCTGTATCAGTGTCAGGGCCTCGAACAGCTCATCCATTGTTCCAAAGCCGCCCGGGAAGATGACAAAGGCGTTGGAGTACTTCACGAACATGGTCTTGCGGACCATAAAGTAGCGGAAGTCGATGGAGATATCCAGGTAAGGATTGGAGGCCTGCTCGAAAGGGAGTTCGATATTGCAGCCGATGGAGAGATTGCCTCCCTCCTGAGCCCCCTTGTTGGCGGCCTCCATGATGCCTGGCCCACCCCCGGTGATAATCGCGAAGCCAGCCTGTGCCAGCAGGCGCGCGGTCTCCACAGCGGCGGCGTAGGCGGGATCATTGGGCCGCGTGCGGGCCGAGCCGAAGATAGCCACAGCTGGCGGAATATGGGCCAGCGCATCGAAGCCGTTGACAAACTCGCTCATAATGCGAAAGACGCGCCAGGGGTCAGTGATGGTAAAGTCAAAGTGGAGCGCGCGCTCCAGGGCGTGCTCATCGGCCTGGATCTGCTCGCTCGGAGGTGGCTCCGAAGGACTCACCAGCGGACGGGTTGGGCGCGTCAGCAGGCGCTCATCCTCGGTCATGGGCCGGCGCTTGCTCTGGAACGAGCCAAAGCGCTCCGCCGCTTTGCGGTTCCGCTGGTTAAACTGGTTCCCTTTTGGCGACTGGTGCTGCGACGGTGAATGATTATGATTGCGACTCATCTCATCGTCCTTCTTCCTCACGAATAGTGCGGTCCCTCTGCTTAATGCTCTGGAGGGTGGTCGGGCTGGCCGGCGTCTGCCGCAGTCACAGCGGAGGGCGAGCCGAAAGGGCGCCACTTTAAGACAATGGTGGAGAGCGGCGGCAACGTCAGCACGATGGACTGCGGGCAGGACTGCCAGGCGATGGGGACACTGGGCAGCGGCTGAGGATTGCCGAGGCCACTGCCACCGTAGCGCAGCTCATCGCTATTGAGTGCCTCATAGTACTCGCCGGCCAACGGGGCCCCAACGCGGTAGCCGAAGCGCGGCACCGGTGTAAAGTTACAGATAAAGATGAGCGTTTCCTCTGGGCGCCCGCTGCGGCGTTGGAAAGAAATGACGCTGTTCTCGCTATCGTGGCAATCGATCCAGGCAAAGCCCTCCGGCTCGCAGTCCAGGCTGCTCAAGGCTGGCTCCTGCAGATAGAGGCGATTCAGGTCGCGCACAAAGTCGCGCAGCTGGGCATGGTGCGGATCGCTGGGTGGTTCCAGCAGGTGCCAGTCGAGGCTCTCACGATAGTTCCACTCGCGCCACTGGCCGAACTCGCCGCCCATGAAGAGCAGTTTCTTGCCCGGGTGCCCCCACATGTAGCCCAAGAAGGCGCGCAGGTTGGCGAAACGTTGCCAGAGGTCGCCTGGCATCTTGGTCAACAGCGACCCCTTCATATGGACCACCTCATCGTGAGAGAGGGGCAGCACGAAGTTCTCGGAGAAAGCGTATGTCAGAGAGAACGTAATATTATTGTGATGATAGCGGCGATAGATAGGATCAAGACGCATATATTCAAGCATATCATGCATCCAGCCCATATTCCACTTCATGCTGAAGCCCAGCCCTCCGACATAGGTGGGGCGTGAAACCAGCGGCCAGGCAGTAGACTCCTCGGCGATGGTCAGAGCGCCCAGCTCCTCGGCGTAGACGGCCTCATTGAGTTGGCGCAAGAACTCGATGGCCTCCAGATGTTCGCGTCCGCCGTAGCGATTTGGGACCCACTCGCCGGGGCCGCGCATATAGTCCAGATAGAGCATGGAGGCCACAGCATCGACGCGCAGCCCATCGATATGGTACTCGCGTAGCCAAAAGAGCGCATTGGCGATCAAAAAATTGCGCACCTCACTGCGACCGTAGTTGAAGACCAGCGTGCCCCACTCGCGATGTTCTCCCTTGCGGGGGTCAGCGTACTCGTAGAGGGGGGTACCATCGAAGAGGCGCAAGCCGTGGGCATCCCTGGGGAAGTGGGACGGCACCCAATCGAGGATGACGCCAATACCTTGCTGATGGAGATAATCGACAAAGTACTGGAAATCCTCCGGGCTGCCGTAGCGACTGGTGGGAGCGTAGTAGCCAGTTACCTGGTAGCCCCACGAGCCATCAAACGGATGCTCCGCGATTGGGAGCAGCTCGATATGGGTGAAGCCCAGATCCTTGACGTAGGCAGCCAGGGCATGTGCCAGCTCGCGGTAGGTCAAAAAGCGATCCTCCTCAACGGCGCCGGGGCGATGGCGCTCGGGGACGTGGCGCCAGGAGCCGAGATGCACCTCATAGATCGAGAGGGGGGCGGAGAGGCGCTGGCGCGCGGCTCGCTGGAGTATCCACTCCTCATCGTGCCAGCGATAGCGATGCAGATCGGTGACCATGCTGGCGGTCGCAGGGCGCAGCTCAGCGGCAAAGGCGTAAGGATCGGCCTTTTCCAGCACCTGGTGGTCCACCCGCGAAACAATCGCGTATTTGTAGAGCGCACCCGCCTGCACACCGGGGACAAAGCACTCCCAGACGCCCAGCTCGCGGTGACGGAGCTGCATTGGGTGAGCGAAGCGGTTCCAGCCGTTGAAGTCGCCGATGACCGAGACCGCCTCGGCATTGGGGGCCCAGGTCGCAAAGTGCACCCCGCTGACCCCATTGACCACACGTGGGTGGGCGCCCATCTTGTCGTAGAGACGATACTCCCGACCCTGCCCAAATAGGTAGAGATCGAACTCACTGAAGAGCGAGGGGACTGACTGACCGTTGGTCGGCTGCTGGGCGTTCGCTCCATCCTCAGAGACTGTTGACATGGCCTTGCATTCCATCCAGGCGCGAGATTGGTTCCGGGTCAATGCTGCTTGTTAGTGGTGGTGGTGGCTCTTCCTATCCAGAGCACAGAGAACAATTCTAGCATAACACAGAAGGCAAGAGAGGGCCTCCCTTCTTTCCCTCTTGTTGGGACTCTGGGCTGGGGGCCTGGCTGGGGAACGGCAAACAAGGCGCGGAGGCCAGGGAGGGGAGAACGACTTGTCTTCCCCGGGATTTGATGTACAATTTGAGGACATGTGAGTGATTCGGATGCAGCAACCTCTGTGCGGGCCGGCGCGTGTGCCACTGCTGTGGGCGGAGCGCGTGAGGTGCGAGGGACCTCGCCGCTCTCCCTCCCTGCCAGTCTGAGCTTCCTGTACAGGGAGAGAGACCGCCGAACTGAGAGGCAAGCGAGCAAAGGGCGACAGAAAGACTCGCCTGTCTCTCCTGAGAAGCTGGCCACTCATCAACCAGATGAAGCGAGCGGAGGTGAGCGCCGCTCTGCAGAGCAGTGGGAAAGGAAGAGCAGCGGGAAGGAAGAGCAGGGTCACGAGCGCGTGAGCGAACGCGGAAGAGCTTGCCCTGTCTGATTGGCGAGCCTGTGATGGGGGAGGGGGTCGGTGGCTGGTTTTCAGGAGCATGGCATGATCACAAAGGAGGCCAAGTCATGAGCATCGACCTGGCAAAAATGAAAGCATTGCTGGAGGCAAAGCGTGACGAGCTGCGGGCGGATATCGCCCGGTTGACTGCTCCTCCGGCCCCGGTGGAGCTACTGCCCCAGGATAATGAGGACTCGGCAACCGAGATACAGACCTATCAGCAGGAGCAGTCGATCCTCGAAAACGAACAGGCCCTGCTGGCGGAGGTCGAGGCGGCACTGGCCCGCATTGAAGAGGGGACCTACGGGCGATGTGTGAGCTGCGGGCGTCCCATTCCAGAGAAACGCCTGGAGGCCATTCCATGGGCGGCGCGGGATGTGCAGTGCGAGGCTCAACGCCAGGCTGGTCGCGAGAGCTTCGCGGGGGGCTAGCCTCGGGACAGCGCAGCAGCAACGTCCTGGCCTCTCAGGCCCCATAGCCTCGGCTCAGTAGATTCCACCCGCTTGCGGGGCGAGAGGAGAAGGCCAGAGCTGCACGATGCTCTGACGATTCCACGTCTTGCCAGCAGCCTGGTGGCGTGGCAGGCAAGGAGCGGTCCTGGCAGAACGGCTGCGAGCCTGCTTGCGGGCCGCTCCTTTTCAAGTCCGAAAAAATCGGCTACAATACAAGAGCCCTTACGAACGTGTGTCCAAAGGAAGACTGGTGGTGCAGAAACACGCGCCCGAGCAGAGGCGGACGAGTGCAGTTTCTCTAAAGCGTCAGGGGCCTGACAAAAAGGTTGGAGCGAACGAGAGAAAGAAAGGAAGAACGAAGAGCAGTGAGCGCGCGTCGCGCACGTCTCTATGATCTGCTAGCCCTGCTGGTGATGGCCCTCGTTGTTGGCCTGGACCAGTGGACCAAGGCGCTGGTGGTCAGCTATCTGAGTCCTCCCGATAGCGGACGGGTGGTTCCGCTGCTGGGCGACTATCTCTCCCTCTATTATACTCGCAATAGCGGAGCGGCCTTCGGGCTGTTTGCCAACAGCGTGGTGCTGGCGGGCCTAATTGCTGTGGCCGTAGCGGTTGTCATCACGCTCTATCTGCGTGGCTTGAACTCGGGGCCGCTGAGCTACAAGCTGGTCTTCGGCCTGATCATTGGTGGGGCAGTTGGCAACCTCATTGATCGTGTGCGGCATGGTGGCTACGTGGTTGACTTTATTCTCTTCCGCATTCCTCAGATCGGCTTCCGGTTCGCGGTCTTTAACCTGGCCGATGCAGCCATCACGGTGGGGGTCATCCTGCTGCTCTTGCTGATGGTGACAGGCGTGTTACCGCGGGCCTCTGGCCCCGCTTCCGGTGAGCTGGCTGCGGGGCGGCAGAGGAGGGCAGAGACGGAGATCGACAGCGTTCAAGCGGAGCAGACAGCGACCTCGCCGACGCTGGGTCCGGGGCAACCCCCGGCTAATTCTCACTCCTAAAGCGATGTCTTTGTTGAATGCTCAACGTGGAGAGAGCAGAGGAAGGAGCATGTCAGCTACTGAATCCACCTTCTCTCATCCCCAGTCACAGCAAGAAGCCATGTCAGCAGCGTCTCGCCATGAAGTGCGCAGGTACGAGGTCGGCCCCGAAGAGGCCGGCCAGCGTCTCGATCGCTTTGTGCAACAACAGCTGGCTCCGCTCTCGCGGACAACAGTGCAGCGTCTCATCGACGAGGGAGCGGTACTCGTCAACGGGGAGCGCGAGAAGGCGGGCTATGGGCTACGGGTCGGAGATGTGGTCGAGGTGCTCTGGCAACTGCCCCAGCGTGTGACGGAGGTGGCGCCGCGGGCCTTGCCGTTGGAGATCCTCTATGAAGACGAGGACCTGCTGGTGGTCAATAAGGCTGCTGGCATGGTGGTGCATCCTGCTCCTGGGCATGAAGAGGATACGCTGGTCAATGCGTTGCTGGCCTACCGCCCTCAGCTACGCGAGGTTGGCAGTGGGGAGCGTCCTGGCCTGGTCCATCGCCTGGATAAGGATACTTCGGGCCTGCTGCTGGTGGCCAAGCACCAACAGGCGCTGACAGTCCTGGCCGAAATGATGCAACGGCGCCAGATCCACAAGCGCTATCTGGCCCTGGTGGTGGGCCAGGTGCCACTTGACCAGGGCACCATCGAGGCCCCCATTGGACGCGACCCGCGCAATCGCCAGTTGATGACGGTGACGGCCCATCACAGCCGCGAGGCACGAACCCATTTCCGGGTTGTGCGTCGTTTCGCGCAGCATACGCTCTTATCGGTCGAGCCGGAGACGGGCCGCACGCATCAGATTCGCGTGCACCTGAAGGCTATTGGCTACCCTGTGGCGGGTGACCCGGTCTACGGGCGCAGCGGCCACCGCTTGCCGGGTCTGACGCGCCAGTTCCTCCATGCCGCGCAGCTTATCCTGCCCCATCCAATGACCGGGGTGACGCTGAAGCTAGAGGCCCCGCTGCCCGCTGATCTGCAAGCCGTTCTGGCCAGGGAAGCGTTGCTCTGAGGGCAGATGATTCGGCTCGCCAGGCGCTCTCGGGTCCTCCGGCCCACCCCCCGGAAAGTTGCTTATAGGCCCCTGGCGAAAAGCAGGGGGGGATGCTACACTATCCTCAGCGAAGGGAGCCGGGCTTCCCCCACCGGAGTGAGAGAGAAGCCACGGCTGGCCAGGCCGGAGGGTTCAGCGCTGCTCGCTGCGCGAGTGTCTGTCTCGTGCCTTGAGCTTCGCTTCGTCCATCCATAATGTGGTTGCTTCCGATGGCAGCGCTTCAGTGGCGGTAGCTTCTCGCCTCGATCAGCTCGCCGCGAGCGCATGCCCTTGCTCTACTACCCAAATCGGTGAGACGGATACAGCACCAGCGTCCTTGTTTCTCCTGATGATCGCTTATAGGAAGCTTTTCTCGTCCCCTTGACTAGAACTTATGTTCTATGTTACCCTGGCAAGAGAAGAAGAGAAGAGCCGACCGGTGGAAGCTGAAGAAGGTGCTCCGACCGCTGTCGCTATTTCTGAGGCACTGCCCCTGGCAGTGCGGGCTTGTCTGAGAGACTGACGCTTGACGAGACGAAAGGAGAACCAGGCTATGCCTGTACTTGAAGCAACTGACAGGCTCACTCCCAAGAGTGCCCTGCGTCATCGTCCTCTGCAATCGGAAAGCGGATCGGAGCGAGCGGCGGGAGCCACGGGAGCCGGGGGGCCAGTGGCACAGCGCGCCTCGCGTCCACGTCCGACGCTGGCCGATGTAGCGTCCGAAGAGGTAGCGGAGTGGAAACGGGTCGGGGGTGAGGGAGACAACCGAGCTGGGCCGAAGCGCTCGCTCAAGGGGCCAGGCCGGACCATGAGCGGATCGCGAGCAGCCTCCACAGGGGATGCCGCTACCACGACAGGGACTCCTGCCGGGCAGCGTGGTCCAGTGGCAGGCCCTGCGCCGGCCCAGGAAGGGAAGACTACCGCCGGGCGGCAGCCGCGGCGCGGCTGGCTGCAGGCCCACCCCTTGCTCTATCTTGGATTGGGGATGCTCTGCATGCTCCTCCTCTGGTGCGTGTTACTGCCGCTGGTCTCCTGGGGCCAGACGACGCTGGATGACCTGCGCTACGGTCGCCCGCGGACCTTCCAGATCGATGCGTTTGTGGGACACAATGAGACAGCGGGGGTTCCAAGCCACTTTATCGCACTCAATCTGAATGGGCACATCGAGATCATTGAGCTGCCAGGAGGTGATCCGGCGCATGCCCGCATCTATGGCGGTCCCCAGCTCTATGACCCAGATGCCGACCTGGTACCAGTGACCCTCAGTTTTGCCGACGTCAATGGCGATCACAGGCCGGATATGCTGGTGCATTTCCAGAGCACGCGCCTGGTCTTCATTAACGATGGCAGTGCCTTCCGTCCGCTGCGTCCTGATGAGCGACCTGCTGTGCTCCAGTATCTAGAGCGCCATCCCAATCTCTAGAGGCAAGCACTGCGGAGCAGGAAGCCCTCCCCGCAGAGGAGCTACCCCAGGTACGAGAGAGAAGGGACCGCTGTCGCGAGCTGCTGGCGTTGCAGTGTCAGGAGCAGCTCACGGCAGCCAGTCCCTTCGTCCCTGCCTGAGTATGGACCTGGCCGCTGCGCCTCGGCTCCACCCAGCCCGGTGTGCCGCGTTGAGGCTGCGCCAGACCGGAGGAGCATCCGGCCAGCTGAGCCGTAGACTTGCCCCTTCGATCTATGGGCTGACCCTGACCTCGATGCTCAGGCTTGTCGATCCGAGGCCAGCCAGTCCAGTCGGCAGCTACGGAACCGGACCTACCAACTCGTCAACCGACTCCTGATAGGTTGCTGACAGCCTCGTGCGTGCGTGCGTGCATTGGCCATCTGGCCAAGCGGGCCGCTGGCAAGATCCAGGAGGCCGGTTCTTTCTCCCAGCAGTGTGGAAGGTGGGACAGGCACAGAGAACCGCGGGAGGGGAGGGAGGGCACGTTAGTGGTGTCGCCGCTCTCCCTGCCGCTCACTCTCCCCATGCGCTCGTCCCTGTTGCCCCCTGGCCGCCTGAGCCAGGACAGCCCCCACGGAGAAGCCGACTCGTTTGCGCGCGGGAATAGTAATCTGCTGCCCCCCACGGATGGATTTGACCTTGCGCGGAGCAACGGTGCGCAAGCTCCAGGTGCCGAAGCCCATCAGACGCACCTCGTGCCCACGGGCCAGTTCCTCGCGCACGACTTCGGTGAAGGCGTCGATCACTTTGCCCGTCTCCTTGAGACTGAGGCCGGCCCTGGCCGCCGTCTGGTGAATCAGCTCGTCTTTGCCAATGACACTGTGATGCTTTTCAGACGAGACAGTGGTCATATCGGTTATTCCCTCCTTGTGCTAACGAAATGGCGCTGCTGAAGGCCCAGTGCGCCGCAGGGCGCCCCTTCACAACGCTTCTTGACGCAACACACGTTCCCGGTTTCGGTGAGTGTCTTTGGTCTCTCAGCGACTCACCATGCTGCCGCATTGTGTATGGGAATGGTGTTACCATCCATTTCCACTATACAGAGCCTCACCAAATACCGCAGGAGAAAGCTCCTAGCACTCCCCTTGACATGCTAGACAGGGATGGCTACACTTGTCTACAAGATGTCTAGACAGAATAGAGCCTATGTGCAAATCTGTGCTGCCCTTGAGGAGGAGATCCGCAGCGGGCGCCTGCCAACAGGCCAGCGACTACCGGGCGAGTATGAGCTGGCGCGGCGCTTCGGCGTCAGTCGCATGACCGTGCGACAGGCGCTGGCGGAGTTAGCGCGTAAGCAGCTGATTCAGACGCGGGCGGGTTCGGGCAGCTATATTACCTTTGATCACCGGCCCCTGGACTGGAGCCAGGGCTGGTCTCGGGCGCTGATGCGTCAGGGAGCGCAGGTCACGACGCGCGTGCTCTACTTTGGAGCAGTTGTCGAACCCGAGCTGCGGGAGCGCCTGCAGGTAGAGGCGGAGCGCTTCATTGCTCTGGACCGCCTGCGTCTGCTGGAGGGACGCGAGCCGATTTCGCTGGAGCGCAGCCGCATTCCGCTGACGGAGCAGACGAGCGCTTTGTTGGATATTGATTTCGCCCATGAGTCGCTGATGGAGGCGCTGACGGGGCGTTTAGGACTGATCCCTGCGACTGGAGAGGAGTGGGTGGAAGTGACGCGCCTGCGCACTGAGGAGGCTCATCTCTTAGGGAAGGCGATTGGGGAGGCATTCTTACTGAGCCGCCGTGTCACACGCGATTGCACGGGGCAGGTAATCGAGCATGTTGTCAGTTTGCTGGACCCGTTGCATTTCCGCCTCTATATGACCTTTGATCTGAGTTCGAACGAGCGACAGCGGAGGTAATAACAGCCATGCCTGAAGCGTGTGCAGCAGCGAGATGCGAGCAGCCAGAGATGGTGCGCCGGGCGCAGGGGACCATGCTGGGGTTGGCTATTGGTGATGCCCTGGGAATGCCGACGCAGATGCTCCCGCGCCCGGTGGTCGCCCGCCTTTTTCCGGCCCTGGAAGGGTTTGCCCCTGGTCCCCTGCAGAACGCCATCAGCGCTGGCCAGCCGGCGGGCCGGGTGACCGACGACACGCAGCAGGCTCTCCTCGTAGCGCGCCTGCTGGTGGAAGGTCGGGGCCATCTTGCGAGCGCGCGGTTCGTGGAGGAGCTGCTCCGCTGGGCCGAGCAGGCGGAAGCCGACGGCAGCGAGCAGCTTGGGCCATCGTCGCGGCGAGCTTTGGAAGCGGTACGGCAGGGAATGGCTCCGGAGGACGCCGGGCGGCGGGGGGATACGAATGGGGCCGCCATGCGCATTGCCCCCGTGGGAATCGCCGTGCCTCTGGAGCCGGTGGAGCGCTTTCTAGAACGAGTAGAGGAGGTCTGTCGCCCGACGCACTTTACGGGTCTGGCAATCAGTGGAGCGGCGGCGGTGGCGGCGGTCATCAGTGCAGGACTGGCGGGGGCGAGCTTTGGGGAGGCGGTCAACGAGGCGCGGCGGTTAGCGCGCCTGGGGCAAGAGCGTGGGGCCTATGTGGCGGGGGCCTCGGTCGCAGAGCGGCTGGTCTGGGCTATGGACCTGGTGAGCCAATTAGATGAGGAGAGTGCCCAGGATGCGATTGTAGATCTGGTTGGAACGGGCGTAGCAACACAGGAGGCAGTGCCGGCGGCCTTTGCCGTTGCAATGCGCTGGCGGAGCGATCCCTGGCGAGCCTGTCTGGTGGCGGCTCGTCTCGGCGGTGACAGCGATACCATTGCGGCTCTGGTGGGGGCCATGCTTGGTGCCTGCTCTGGTCTGGAGGTTTTCCCGGTCGAGGCACGCACCACGGTGGTGCAGGTCAATGCTTTAGACATCGACGGGTTGGTCAGCGAGCTCTTGGCTTTGCGGACCCGCTTGCAACAAGAGGAGGTACGCTTGTGAGCGTGCAACAACAGCGACAGCCGGAAGCTGATCGTCCTTGGGCGATTGAACTCCACGGGATTGATCCCATTGGGGACGATGAGCGTCACGGTGCGCCCACAGAACTATTTTGGGTCTGGTTTGCCGCCAATATTGGAATCCTGGGCATCGTCTACGGTGGCATCTTGACTGCTGCTGGTCTCAATCTCTGGCAGAGCCTGCTGGTCGCGGTGGTCGGCTCCGCGGGGTCTTTTGTACTCGTCGGCGTATTGAGTGTAGCTGGCAAGTGGGGAGGCGCACCGATGTTAACGTTATCACGCGCTCCCTTTGGGACACGTGGCAATATGGGGCCGACGCTCATCAGCTGGGTCAGCCTGGTCGGCTGGGAAACAATTACGGTGATTACGGCTGCCTATGCGCTGCTCGGGTTGCTGGGTCTGCTGGGGCTGCCCACGACTCCTGTCTGGACGCTGGTCAGTCTGGTGGTAGTGGCATTGCTGGTGGTGCTTTTTGGCCTGCTCGGTCATGCGACGCTGGTCTGGATTCAACAGGCGGCGACCTGGATCTTTGGCCTGCTG
Source organism: Thermogemmatispora onikobensis (assembly GCF_001748285.1). Taxonomy (NCBI): domain Bacteria; kingdom Bacillati; phylum Chloroflexota; class Ktedonobacteria; order Thermogemmatisporales; family Thermogemmatisporaceae; genus Thermogemmatispora; species Thermogemmatispora onikobensis. The sequence continues at coordinate 76,599 of NZ_BDGT01000001.1, forward strand.
ACCCTGGTGGTGGTGCTCTTCTTGCTGGCAAAGACGGACTGGGCTAAGACGCTGGTGGCTCCACCAGGTCCCTGGGATAGCGGAGTGCTGGCGACGTTGAGCATTGTGATTGCCGGCACGGGCATTGGCTGGGCTAACGCCGGCGCGGACTATACCCGCTATCTGCCGCGTGCAAGCAGTGGCCGCGCTATTGTCGGCTGGACGGTGCTGGGCGCCACCCTCCCGCTAGTAGTGCTGATGATGACAGGGGTGTTTTTGTCGAGCCGCTTGCCCAATTTGACGAGCGCGACAAACCCGATTACGGCCATCGGTCAGGAGCTGCCGCCCTGGATGGCGGCCCCCTATCTGCTGACGGCGGTCGGTGGCTTGATCGCCTCGGCGGATCTGTCGATCTATTCCTCGGGGCTGAATCTGCTAGCGCTTGGGGTGAGGCTAGAGCGCTACAAGACGGTGCTGATCGATGGTGTGCTGATGGTAGTCGGGGCTGCCTACGTGATGCTGGTGGCCCAGGATTTCTTCGGGCCGTTCGAGAGTTTCCTGCAACTGCTCTCGGATGGACTGACGGCCTGGGCGGCGGTCTTCCTGGTGGACATGCTTCTGCGTCGCACCTATGACGCGCAGAGCCTGGTAGAGACCGGGCCGGGGAGCCGCTACTATTATCGCGCTGGGGTGAACTGGCGGGCGGTGGTAGCCTGGCTGCTTGGCATCGGCGTTGGCCTGCTCTTTACGGTCTCGCCCTGGTTCACTGGCCCCCTGGCACGAGGAATCTTTGCCTCTAGTAGCCTGGGCTATCTGCTGGGTTTCGTGGTGAGCGCACTTGTGTACTGGCTGCTGGAGAGAGGGCGGGAGGTGGTACTGGAGGCAACAGAGGCTGAGCCAGCCTCGGAGTTGCCAGGCGGAGGGAGATCTGTATGAGCCGGCTGCGACTGCGACCCAGGCGTCTGGTGCTGGTGGGCAGTGTACTGGTAGATCTGCTGCTCTATGTGGAGCGCTTGCCCGAGCGCGGTGGCGATCTGCTGGCGGAGCGCACGTTGCAGGCGGTGGGAGGGGGCTTCAATGTCCTGATTGGGGCACTGCGGCTGGGACTGCCGGCGGCTTATGCTGGCCGCATTGGAGATGGACCAATGGGACAACGGGTGCGCGCTGAGTTAGCGGCGGTGGGCATCCCGGTGCTGCTGCCTCCGGTGGGAGGGCGAGACACTGGCTTTGATATTGGGTTGGTTGAACCGGATGGCGAACGGACCTTTGTGACGGCGCCAGGGGTGGAGGCAGAGCTGAGTCTGCCTGAGCTGGAAGGGCTGGCCTTGCAGGAGGGAGATGCGGTCTACGTCTCGGGCTATGATCTCTGTTACCCCCTCTCGGGGGCAGCTCTAGAAGCCTGGTTGCCTGGTTTGGCACCTGGGTGCCTGCTGGTGCTGGACCCGGGGCCGCTGGTCGCTGCCATTCCTAGGCTGCGGCTGGAGCAGGTTTTGCGCCGGGTAGACGTCCTGAGTTTGAACGCCCGCGAGCTGCGGCTGCTAGGCGGAGAGGAGGAGCCGGTCCGGGGAGCAGAGCGTTTGTGTGCCTGGCTGGCTCCGCAGGGCATTGTTGTGGCACGGGTGGGGGCTGAGGGCTGCTGGCTGGTGAGCGCTGAGGGATCGCCGTCCAGGATTGCAGCCAGGCCAGCGCGGGCCGTAGTGGATACGACGGGGGCAGGCGACGCGCATGTGGCAGCCTTTCTAGCGGCGCTGGCACGGGGACAGAGCCTTGAGGAGGCGGCCTATGAGGCCAATGTGGCTGCCTCGCTGGCGGTGGAGCGCGCCGGGCCGGCCACAACTCCAACGCGGGCCGAGCTGGAGATGGCCCTGGTGGAGGACAGAAAGAGAGGGGGCGCGTGGGAATAAATTCCCCCTGGCGCTGGTTTTCTGTGGGTGGAGTGCTCCAGAGTTCTCCACTCCACCCTCTTCCTCTCTCTTCGGATGCCCTCGCTTCCCTATGTCGCTGTCGGTACAGCTCGGTGCTGGCTCACTCCAGACACTGCAGAACGAGCGAGAGCAGCCTCGTCGGGTCCTCTTCGAAGAGGACCGGCGAGGCTGTTTTTTTGCGCAGGCGGGGATACCAGGTGGGCAGCTCATCGGCCAGGCCACCGCTGCCAACAAGGACGCCAATAGGTTTCCCCTCATAAATCAGGTTGGTAAATTCGTTGAGGGTGCCCCAGCCGCCGCTGATGATGAGGCCGGCGTCACTGTTGACGGTTGAGATGACGTTACGGTATTTGAGGCGCGCGCCCCAGTCGCGGTCGGGCGTTGTCGGAGCCAGGCCGAAGAGATCGTGATAGCCGGGGGGAACATAGATGAGACGGTGGTAGATGCCGACGTCGTCCTGGGGGTAGGCGCGGCGATGCTCGTCTAGGTTGAGCGCTGGGGTGAAGCCCCAGACCTCGGCCCCATGCTCGAAGGCGGCGCGGGCAACAGCATAGGGCATGCCACTGCAAGCACCGGTGATGACGATGCAGCTGCGTTCAGCCAGAGCCTGGCCCAGCTGGCGGGCCAGACTGAGGGCGCGCTCGCTCTCGACGATGTTGGAGCCGTAGACGCCAATTTTGAAGGGCATCGTTCCCTCCTCCTTCTTGGCTGTTGTCTGCTGGATGGTTGTTGGCACTGCTCTGTCTTGCCACTGCCTGCTATTTTAGTCGTCTGACCCAGGAGCTGGAGAGGGAAACAGGCCCTCGTTGGCGATCTCGGAGGCGACGTAGTAGCGCAGGACCATCGCGGGTGAGTTCCAGCCACCAGCTTGCTGAAGTTGAGCCAGATTGCGCTGGCGGCTGGCGTGGTAGGTCGCCCAATAGTGGCGGCAGTCGTGGGGAGAGAGGTGGTCGATGCCGAGCTGGTCACCGAGGTCTTTGAGTAGCTGCTCGACCAGGCGTGTGCTCAGGTGGCGGCCTTTGTACCCTGGGAACAAATAGCGCTCGCTGGCGACGTCGGGCAGGTAGGCGCGCAAGGCCTGAAGGCAATCGGCGGTGAGACGATGCGTCTGCTCTTTGTCGACCTTTTCACGGTAGAAGCGCAGCAGGCCGCGATTGAGCTGCACATCTTTGACCTGCAGAGCTACGAGCTCGCCGACACGTAGCCCCAGATCGAGGAGGAGACAGAGGATGAGGCGGGCACGTCGCCCCTGGGGAGTGCTGGTGTCGTGGCAGCCTTTGAGCCAGGCCACCTGCTCCTCGGTCAGGAGGTTCGGCTCGGCTTTTTTGGCACCGCGCCGGGTGATGGCCCGCTGGCGATCGATCTGGCGCCCTTCCTTATGACGGTAGCCCTGGACGCGGCTGATGCGATAGAGTTCCTCCTGGGAGAGGACGCCGGCGTCGGCAGCCAGGCGGCAGTAGCGCTTGAGGGTGGAGAGACGTACGTTCATGGTGTCAATGGCGTAGCCCTGGCGCTCCATCCAGCTCAGAAAGAGCTGGATCAGACCAGCGCTGACAAAGCGCCAGGTCGAGGCTTCGAGAAAGAGGGCCTGAGTGAGGGTGGCGACGTCTGTTTGCAGGCTGACCCCAGTGGCGCGAGTTCCGGCCTCAAGGCAGAAGGTGGCGAAGGCTTTGAGATCCCAGAGCTGACGGATGCGCGTATTGTGGGCCTGCCGCCGATGGTAGCGCGCAAAAACTTCGTGCTGGGCATAGAGATCCGCCATGTCGGCGATGCGCCGCAGGAGGTCCAGATCCTCCCCTGCCAGGGCGCCCAGGCCCTCGCCCGTGCTGTCCTCTTCAGAAGCAGGTGGCGTGCCCTGTCGTTCGCGCACGACTCCAACCAGGACAGGCTGCGCCAACGAGAGCAGGGCTGCTGCGTTCTGACCGGAGAGATGGGAGGCCGTTTTCTTCCTGCTCATATTACACTCTATTCTTCCACAATATATTTTTGTGCTTATATGAAGTGTAAAACGTAAAGAGAAGATTTGTCAAGGGCTGATTGCTGAGAAATCAGCCAGGCGAAGCCCTGCCACCAGTTCTGTTCACAGAGACTGCTTGCTGCTCGCAGCGTGATGTGGGGGGAGGCTCTGGGGCGTGGGTCAGGCTCAGGCGCAGGGCGGGCCAGAGGAAGGAGCGACTGCCAAGACTGCTGTCTGCCTGGGGATAGCTTTTCTTGCCTGCTGGGGGGAGGCAGGTAGGCAACAGTGGAGTAACGATGGGCTGTCAAAGAGGGACTTGCCCCCAGGTATTGATAGAAGTATACTAGCGCGTAGAGTTAGTATAGTCATGCAAAAGATAGCTGGAGGAGTCTAGAGCATGAGACCTGAAGGCTCTGATAACAGTGGTTCTGCAGATGAGAACATTAAGGTCTGGCCTGGCACGTGGACAGATACTTCTCACACGATGAGCTTTGGAAACCAGAAGAATGAGGATATTCAGGCGGCAGCCATGCTGGCGCTCAACGGTGTCATCGACGCGCTCAACGCCTTCTCCTTTCTCCATGGAGCAGTGAATCTGGCGAATGCCCTGTCAGACTTCTCTGACAATCTCGGGGTGTCTCTTGGGTGTGTTGCTGTCGACTTAAGCGTCGTTGCCAGTGGTCTGCTGGAAGCAGCTGAGGCTTTTGCGTCGCTGGATCAGGCGCTGGCCAATATGTGGGCCGGTCTGCAGAAGCAATTGCCTTACTTTACGACAGGAACAACCCTGACGCCGGCGGTAGTGTCAACCTTTAGCCCGCTGACCATCCACCCGGCGTCTCAGCCAGATCCGATTAGCAGTTTTTTTTCGCAGGCCTGGCACACGGTGACCAGTTGGACGAGCGACGCTCACGACTGGGTCTACTCCCACGTCTCTTCTTCCGGCGCTCCCCAGTGGGCGGCAAACGCAGCCGCCGCCGTGGTCGCGGTGACAGTCTTTGTGGGACTGCTCTTGCTTGTTCCAAAGCCGGTACCTCCCTACGTCTGAGCTTGCCGATTCCATGCCGTATCTGGACCCGCCGACTCCTTATTCCGCTTGTTGTTTCTCGAAGCCACATGAGAGGAGCAAGAAGATGGTTGGAGGACCTCTACCCCCTCCGCTAGTCATGGTTTCCTATCCGGAGGTACCGGCTGATCTGGCAACCAGGCTGAATGATTTGATCACAGCCCTTCAGACCAGCAGCGGCCAGTTGCAGGGTTTCTCTGGTCTGATGCAGGATTTTATCGGCCAGGTGCACAAGGCCGTCGAGCACGTGGCAAGCATTTCCGAGGGGCATAGCACGCAAACCTTGCTAGAGACCTGGCTGCTTTCTCTCAACGATAGCTCGCAATCTCATAGCGGTATGAGCGAGGTGGCCTCGCACCTGAGCAGTCCTCTCTCATCCCTCCAGGAGCAAGTCCAGGCCGTTAAGAGTGGTATGAGTCTCATCACGGAGCTGCAGGCCAATGGCGGGCGAGTGCCGAGAACGGCGGCTGATGAGGTACAGAAGGATATTGACGATTTTAACAACGCGCTCAATACTATCAGTATAGCTCTGGATGGGGCTGCAAAGCTCATCAAGGCCCTTAATGATACCTGGCCCCGTACCTGCGCTACAGGTTTTACGCCTGGCAACCGCTACCCAACGTTTGCGCCTGGTTCCTTTGACCAGCATATGATGAAGATGAGCGGAGACCTCTCTGGAGCCTTCAACAGCTCTGCTGGTCAGAGGATTATCAACAAGCTTGGCGAAGAAGAAGGCCAGACGCTCATTGCTCTGGCTCAGGCGAATGGCGCTGATCTGGACCGTGTTGCCCAATTTGTTGACCAAGGAGCAGACCCTCAGCTGATCGATTGCTGGATTCAATCGGGGCATCCTGCCGATGTCATCGACTTAGGGAGGCTGCGAGAGTTCTATGTCAAGTCTCATCTCGATACCCTGATTCCTGACTACGGCGGCGATGTGCAAGAGCAGGTGAAGCTCTCTGTGGAAGGGGCAAGTGCCAGGGCAGATTTTGTGACGAGCAACGCTATTATTGAAGTATCAGGGGGCCCTCGCCTGAGTACTAAGGTGCTAAACGACAAAATGAAGCAGTTCTCTGTCTATAGTAAGATCGCTTCCCAAACGGGAAGGAGGGTCTACTTCCTGTGGGACAAGAGCTCGGGCGCACCAGTTCCTCCAGAGCTGCAGAGGCAGGCAAAGCGCTGGGGCGTGACGATTGTAGAGTTCCCCTAGGAACGGGGTGGGGACTGTGTACCTGGCCTGGCATGCTGTGAAGGCCAGGTCGCCGCTCCGCTGGGCAACCTGTTCTGTGAAATGAGAACAGAGGGAGGTACAAGTATGGGGGATACATTGAACAGCACCTTTGAGCTGCAGACGGAGAGGGGGGAGCTGTTTTGGTGGCCGTTGCTGCTCGAGGCGCTAAGCTGGCACGGCTTTCATTTTACCGCGCCGGGGAAGCCCCCTGGGGTGGGCTACTACTTCTACCGGTCCTCCGTGCAGGAGGAGGATAGCGACTTTGTGTGTGGCTCCTTCCGCGAATTGTGGGAGAGGATCGTAGATCGCCGGGCCCAGGTCATGGTGTCGCTATGGTCCTCAACTGCTGATTCTTTTCCCCTGGATCTCCTGATCGCTTCGGGGGGGAACGCTGCCGCACTCAGCGTCTCGCTGGGGTGTGATGATGCGTATCTGGGGTCGGATGATGTCGACCCCGAGACGGTCAAAGAACGGCTCCGGCTGCTCTGGGAGTGCTCCAAGACGCTCTTTGTGGCCTGCCAGCCCTGCCGTGGGGAACTGAGCTGGGGAGAGGCGGCTCCTGGCACACCGGCGCTGGCCAGCTTCGGGCAGCCGCTGGAGGTGTCTGAAGAGGTGCGACATCGGTGGCGGCTGCAGGTGCAGGATCTGGTGTTGCCAGGCGGCGAGCGGATCTTTGTGGCGCAGCCCTGGTACGTGAGGAGGCGGCAAGGCGAGCTGGCTTACTGGCCCCTGGAGGACTAAGGGCAACGGAGGCCGCCGATGGCTGGAGATCAATATGAGCTTGCCGGACACCCTGGAGATAGTCAAGCGAGGGGCCAGAGCGGCGAGGGTGCGAGGCCGTCCGCCGCAGTTGATCTTCTCTGCGCGAGGTCTGAGCGACTCCTGAGCGAAGTGCATGCGGCTCTGCGCAGCCGCCATGTGGCTTTGCTGACCGGTCTGGCCGGTAGCGGTAAGACGACGCTGGGCCGTGCCTATGTGCGCCACTTCGGCGCACAGTATGCGTCGGTGATCTGGCTTGATGCGCTTGCTCCTGAAACACTGGTCGCTGATCTGCTGGCTCACTCTGAGTTCCTCCCGTCGGTGAGGGAGGGGTTAGGCAAGGGAGCAGAAGGCATTCGGCAGATCATTGAGGCGCTCCTGGCGGTAGATGGTCTGTTGCTGGTGCTTGATCATGCGACACTGACAAGCGAGGGGCTGCCTATGGCCAGCGGGCGCTCCCCCAAGGGCACGGTGCTGGTCCTGACTCAGGAGCAGCTACCGGCCTCTGTAATGGCGGGCTTCGAGCTCAAGCCGTTGGAGGCAGAGGATGGCGCTACCTTGCTCTTGGGTCAGGCTGGCCTGCTGGCGGTGGAGGCCTCACTGCAGGAAGCTCAAGCTCAGGAAGCTCCGGGGGAGCGCCAGCGGCTTGCTCTGGAGATCTCCCGCGAGCTGGCGGGTTCCCCTCTAGCCCTGACGCTCGCGGCTGGGTATCTGGCGTTGACCGGTTGTACGCTTGAGTGCTATCTTTCTGCCTGCCGTAGTGATCCGTTGCGGCTCTCTGGCGCCGGCGATCGCCATACCGCTGCTGCCAGGGTCGCCTGTCATCTGCTGCTGGTGCATCTGGAAGGGGCTGACCCTGATGCTCTGCGCCTGCTTGAGGCTTGCGCGCTCTTTGCTTGCCCCCCGGTGCCTCGCGCGGTGCTCCAGCAGGATGCACTCCTCCAGGCTGTCTTTGGCACGACGGGGGCAGCCGGAGAAGAACGCTTCCAGCATGCCCTCCATACTCTATTGACGGGGCGGCTCCTGAGCGCGGTGCAGGTGTCAGGCAACTATGAGGCCTTGGAGCTGCATCCGCTGCTGCGCGAGCTTGTTCTGCAGGCCCTTTCTCAGCAGCGACAGGTCATCCTGCGAGAAGCAATTGCGGCTGCCTGTCTATGTCTGGCGGAGGCTTCAGGCCCTCCGAGCGCTTCTTCATTGGCGCTCTGGTTCCGGCTGGCCGGGCATATTCGCGAAGGAGCCGCTGCTGATGAGCGGTTGCTCCTCTCGGGAGAGCAAACGGCGGATGCCTACGCCTGGGCTGCCTCTCTGTTAGGAGCGCAGGCGTATTTCAGTGCCGCTGAGTCGCTGTTGCGCCGGGCGGTCATGATCTGGGAGCAGGTGGCCACCGATACTGCCCTCGCTAAAATGGCTGGCGCTTGCCTGTATTTAGGAGTGTTTAATGCCCACCTCCAACGCTATACGCTTGCTGAAAGGTATGCCCAGCGGGCACTGACGATAACACAACAGCTTCCCTCAGTACCGCCTCTGCGCCTGCTCGACTGCATCACGACCCTGGCCTGGATTTACGAAATGGCTGGGAGGCCTGCTGAGGCCCGGCGCTTCTATCAGAGAGCCCTCGCGTTCGGGGACACGGCTAGCCTGCGGGCTCATCCTCTTTACCTGGCAGCAATGGAGGCTGCCCGACGACTCTCTCCAGAGGAGCGGGAGACTCTTCCAATAGATAACCCACCGAACCCACCGTACCCAGGCTTCGAAACATCCGCCGAAGCAGAGCAAGATGAGCCACCAGCAGTCAACCCTCCGTATACGGGCTTCGATCCCCCTGAAATATCAGATGTCTTATAGTCTAGACTACCTCAGCGCGCTCGCTCGTCAGAAGGGTACAAGCCCTGCTGTACTTGCTCCGTCATACAGACAAGGTAACCTGCACTGAGGGGGGACTCGGTGATGCCAGTATTGCCCCAGGAGGCCAGATGCTGCAGCAGGTGGAGGCCAAGCGCCTGCTCGGTCTACCAAACTGACCTCCTGCTTCCTTCATCTGGCAGGAGGTCCCTAACGCTAAAGCGCAAGGCGGAGCGGAGCAGAGCAGAGCAGAGCGGCCCGTTGCAAATTTCGTATTAGTCGGCGAAATACGAAATTTGCAACGGGCCGCAGAAACGCCTCTCCGCCGCCTCCATGCCACCGCTCTCACCTGGCCTACTGGCTGTCACCTGCCACGGAGCCGCCTTTCTCCTTCTCACGAGCGCATCAACAGTCAGCCCAGAGTCAGCAGAGACCGGTTTTCCCGGATCAACCTGCTTGCCGGCTGCCCGCTGCCCTCTCCTCGACGCCAGGCAGGCCCGGACAGCACTGATGGCGCCGCTGGCCACTGCTGCAGAATCGGCCAAAGATCAACCAGGATTTGCCTGGGTCCCCGGCCTCTGAGATCGCTATACTTTCTTGTGGAAAGCAAGGCTACTCACAGAAGAAGAGAAAGACAAGCAAAGCAAAAAATACTGAGGTGAATTGTGCAATACACTCGATTAGGAAAGACAGGTCTAGAGGTCTCGCGCATCTGCCTTGGCTGCATGAGCTTTGGCGATCCCACGCGCTGGATTCATCCCTGGGTCCTTGATGAAGAGCAGAGCCGGCAGATCATCAAGCGGGCGCTTGACCTGGGCATCAACTTCTTTGACACGGCCAATGCCTACTCACTTGGGGTCAGCGAGGAAATCCTTGGGCGCGCCCTCAAAGACTTTGCCAGCCGAGATGAGGTTGTCATTGCCACGAAGGTCTTCTTTCCGATGCGTGGAGCCCCCAACGGAGCCGGTCTCTCGCGCAAAGCCATTCTCAGCGAAGTCGACCACAGCCTCCAGCGCCTGGGAACCGACTACATCGATCTCTATCAGATTCATCGTTGGGATTATCAGACCCCGATTGAGGAAACAATGGAGGCGCTCAACGATCTCGTTCGGGCCGGCAAGGTGCTCTACATCGGGGCTTCAGCCATGTATGCGTGGCAATTCCAGAGAGCCCTTTTCGTGGCAGAGCAGCATGGCTGGACGCGCTTCGTCTCCATGCAGAACCATCTCAACCTCATCTACCGCGAAGAAGAGCGCGAGATGCTGCCGCTCTGCCGTGCCGAGGGCATCGGCGTGATCCCTTACAGCCCCCTGGCTTCTGGCAGGCTGGCACGCGAAGTCTCACAGCAGCAGACCAAGCGCGCGGAAACGGACCAGATTGCCCGGCGCAAGTACGACGCCACTGCTGCAGCCGATCAGCGCATCATCGATCGGGTCGGAGAGCTTGCCGGTCAATACGGCGTTCCACGAGCCCAGATTGCCCTGGCCTGGCTCCTGCAGAAGGAACCGGTCACTGCTCCTATTGTTGGAGCCACCAGGGTCAGCCAGCTGGAAGAGGCCGTCGGCGCCCTCAACGTCCACTTGAGTGCCGAGGACATTGCCTACCTTGAAGAGCCGTACGTACCGCATCCTGTCGTTGGCCCGGAGTAAGCTGCCTGTCTGTAAGCACAACCTGCTGGTCCTCCTCCGTCGGCAGCGCCCTTCCGAAGGATTGCCGACGCCAGGCCAGCAGGCTGTGCACGGGGGGGGAAGTCACAGCGCCACTCAGCTGGTGGCGGCCTCCTCCCACAACTCGGCCAGCCAGCGCCGTGCGCGCCGCAGCCAGCCCGGCCAGGCACTCGCCCAGGCCAGCCGTTCCAGCACGTCGTCGATCTCTTCCTGACTCCCGATCTCGTCCAGCTCTGCCCCCTCCGCGAAGAAGAGATCCTCCAGTGGACCGTTGATTGTCAGAATCGGCACCGTCAGCGTCAGCGCCTCTGCCAGACAGACGGCCTCCTGCCCCTGGGGATGGGCACGCGCCCCATAGCCGCGCAAAAAGGCCCGTGCCCGCTCTGGTTCCAGTCCTCGGGCTACCAGTGGGCGCGTCTCTCCCGTCGCAGGTTGCCAATCCAGAGCACTGAAGGCAAAGAGGGCTGCCGCCACCTCCAGAATGCGCTTCTCCCAGCGCGAAGCATAGAAACCAGTAACTGAGCACACGCCCCTGGCATCGAAGCGCAGATTCAGCGCCTGGTAATCTCCGTGAATGTGCAGCTCAGGCAGCCCACGAGCCGCCCCGAGGGTCATCATCGCTGCTGGTAGTGCCGCTTCCCACTGCTCGACCCAGGTCTGCAAGGCGCTGGCGACCGCTCCCACCTGGCAACGCTCGGCGCGCTCACGGGCCAGATTGAGCCAGCCCTGCACCAGCCCGCCGGCCTGCAACTCCGCAGGCCAGCGGTGCTGCGGACCCGGGAAGCGGAGTGACGCCTCGTGGAGCTGCGCCAGCGTGCTGCCAGCGGCCTCCACCCAGCGCAGCCCCCGTGGTCCCACGCTGGCGAAGTCCTCCCCATCTGGCCACTGCTGTAGTTCAAAGCGCTCCTCTCCCCCCAGCTCCAGGCAATAGGCCCCCGTTGGGGTCTGGCGCAGAGCGGGCACAGGTAAACCTGCCAGGCGCAAAAAGCGCTGAAAGCGATAGCAATGCTCACCATCCTCGCCTGCCGGCCCCTCTGGGCGCGGGCGCAACAGATAGCGCTCCCCCTCGATCTCCAGTAGCATGCCCAGCGGCTCAGGGCTATAGGGAGACGTCAACAGGCCCAGGGGCTGCCAGGATGAGAGGCCGAACCCCTCCATGATCCGCTCCAGATCAAAAGAGGGCTGTGCAGACCCTTCCCAATGCTCGCCCCCACCAGCCTCAGCGGAGAAAAACCCCTCCATCAGCATGCCTCACGAAACAGCACATAGAGCCGCACGACAGCACTACACTTCCGTAGGGAGATCGGGACGGACCCCCCACTCGTTCCAGGAGCCATCGTAATTTGTCAGATGAGGATACCCCAGCAATGCCAGACTAAAGAGCACCACCGTCGCCGCCACGCCGCCATTACAATAAGCGATCACCTGTTCCTCCGGGCGCACTCCGGCGCGGGCAAAGACAGCCGCGAGCTCCTCGTTGCTGCGGAACAGACCCGTCTGAGGATCAACCAGCTCCTCACGCGGAATATTGATGGCGCCCGGAATATGTCCCCGACGACCCGGGCGGCGCACCACCTGACCGCTGTACTGGCCCACATCGCGGGCATCAATCACACGGACTCCTGCCCGTCCCAGAGCCGCCAGCACCTCCTCCGCCGTGGCCCGCAACGCCGGCTGCACCCGCGGTGTAAAGACCGCGGGCGGGAACTGCGGCACCTCCGTCGTCAGCGGACGCCCCTCGCGCAGCCAACGCGGAAAGCCTCCGTTCAGCACCCGTACCTCGCGATGACCATAGTAGGTCAGCGCCCACCACAGGCGCGTGGCAAACTGCGAGGCCGGATGTGCATCATAGGCCACCACCACATGCTCATCCCCTATACCCAGCCGCCCCAACACCTCAGCAAAGCGCTCCGGCGGCGCCACCTGCGCCTTCACCTCGCTAGCGGGATCAACGATATCGCTCGTCCAGTCAAGATAGACCGCACCTGGAATGTGCCCTTGCTCGTACTCAGCGCGCGCTCCCTCGTAGACTGCCTCCTGCTCACCCGCTCCACGCTCCACGGTGCGCACATAGCCGCGCATATCCACAATACGTAGCCTTGGATCGTGCAAGTGCTCCTCCAGCCAGGCCGGCTCGACCAGCAAGCGGTCGCGCTGGTCACTTGCCATTGTCGCCAAGCCTCCTTTCTCCCATCACCAGGATCACCAGGAGAACAACCGAGCCGCCTCCGGGTTCTCCGTGCTCACAAAATGGGCCGGTGTTCCCAGCACCTCGAAGCGCTTCACCCCAGTGATGCGCATCGACGATGAGGGCGTCTGGGTTGTCAGATAGCGTTGCACCGTTAACCCCAGAGGCCGCGCCAGAACCAGGGCCGCCGTCGTCGCCAGAACCACATTATTGAACGTATTGAAGGGGCGCCGCATGCGCGCCACCGTCATCGCCGACAGCCCACTCAACACGCCTGCCACTGCCAGATTCGTGCCGCAGCGCTCATGGACCGCCAGCTCCGGCTGCGTCGTACGCAGCAAGTGCAGCGCCTCCTCAGCTGCTGGCAGCACCTCCTCTGTCGGCACATCGCCAAAAACCAGAAAGCCCAGCGCCGATGACACCCCAGAGAAACGCACCTCCGGGAACTTACGGCTCAGCAGCACAATGGTGGCATGCTCCAGCGCATGATTCTGACGCACAGCGCTGCCCAGCAGCAACTGCTGCATGACCGCATTCACAGGATTCAACGAAGCCATCGCTCGTCCCCCTTTCCGGGCGAGGAACAGGCCAGCCTGAGCAGTGATCGCATCTGCCAGGCGACCATATTCGTCCCGCCTCCTGGGAACCACGTTCCTTTTCCTTACTTATAAACTATATGAAAGATCAAGCGTTCATCGCCGAGTTGGATCACATCGCCATCGCGCAGCATGGTCTGCTGAATACGCTCGCCGTTCACCAGCGTACCATTGGCGCTCTGCAGATCCTCCAGGTACCAGAAGCCGCTATCGAACCACAGCCGGGCATGGCGGCGCGAGACTGTACGACCGGCAATAATAAAATCATTGCCATTGGTGCGCCCAATCGTCGTCACATCCTGATGGAAACGGAAAGAGCGACCAGCCAGCGGTCCACTCTGTAGAGTCAAACTGGCCAACACCACGCGCCCCTGAGCATCGACATAGCGGTCCTTTGCCGCCTTGCGATCGGCCAGTTCATAGCCGCAAGTCGTACAGAACAGGCGCGTGCTCGGGTTAGGAGTACCGCAGCGGAAACACGATAATGTCACCGTGGGGAATGGTGTACCCGACGTGGCACGGGGTGCCAACGGCTCCCCCAGGCTCTGGCCAGAGGTAGAGCTGCTACTGGCACCTGTGGCAGCGGGCGTACCATAAGAAGGAGCGGACTGCGGTCTGGCTCCAGGGGGAGCTGGCCAGGACCCCAGTTGAGGTGAGAGCAAGGTAGAGACCGATCCGCTGCTGCTGCCCTCGGAAGAAAGAGGAGGAGGCACTGTTGACAGCCGCCAGGCGCGTGGCAGCGGCAGACGAGCCGCATTCATTGCCGCCGCCAGAGCCTCCGCCATCTCCTCGATCGACTGGTAGCGATCAGCAGGCGCCTTAGCTGTCATCTTCACCACAACCTGCTCGATCACCGCTGGCACTCCCGCCTGACGCAGCGGCTCAATCGGCAGCGGCTCCTGCAAATGCTTGAGCGTCACACTGACCGGATTCTCCGCGGTGAAAGGTACCCGCCCCGTCAGACATTCAAAAAAGACAATCCCCAGGGAGTAGATGTCGCTGCGCTGATCAACAGCCTGGCCTGTGCTCTGCTCTGGAGACATATACTGCGGCGTCCCAATGCCCACCCCGGCCCGTGTCAGGTGCGTCGTCCCCTCCAAGATCTTAGCAATCCCAAAATCAGAGAGCAACAGGTGGCCATCGCGACGCAAGAGCATATTACTCGGCTTCACATCACGATGGACAATATTATGGCTATGAGCGCAGCGCAGCCCCTCTGCCGCCTGGAGCAAAAAGTCAACAGCCTCCACCAGGGACAGCGAGCGACTCTTCAGGCGATCCCGCAAAGTGCCACCGTCGACGTACTCCATGACGATGTAGGTAATCTTTTCCTGCTCGCCGAAGTCGTGGATCTGGACAATATGGGGATTCACCAGCTTGGCGACCGAACGGGCCTCCTGCTCAAAGCGCTTGACAAAGACGGGGTCATGGGCATAGCGAGCCGGAAGCACTTTGACCGCCACATAACGGTCGAGCGAGGGCTGGTAGGCTTTAAAGACCGTAGCCATCCCGCCCGCCCCCAGCGGCTCGACGATACGGAATTGACCCAGGGACCGCCCAACGAGGGCCTGGAGATCATCGGCATGCCCCTTCTGCCGGGCATAGGGATTCTCTGATGGTTGCATAACCGGCTCATTTCCTCGATTCCTGCCATCAGTCGAACGACTCCAGAGCGCTCCCTCTCCCCTTCTCCTCAGCCAGCCAGGCTCGTCCGCTTCTACGCACCCACACCGTCTCTTGTCGGGCGGTGTGGGCAAGGCAAGGCCCTTCTCCCCTCCCTCCTGGCAAGGAAGGCGGACCAGGTACGGACAGCACAGCTCTGATTATCGCCTAACAGGCCGTCCCTGTCAATCGAAGCAAACACCCTGCCCACGGCACCAGGCCATCTGTCTGACTGTCTCCTCCCCATGCCCGCCCCCACTCGTCGTGCGGAGGCTGCCAGCCCGGCGTCCAGGCTCTCCCAGCCCAACCCACTCCCGCTCCCGCTCCCTCCGCCACCTGAAGCCTTGCCTGTCAGCTACCCTTCCAGCAGCAGCCGCTCGGGATCTTCCAGGAGTTCCTTGACCCGGACCAGGAACTGCACAGCTTCGCGGCCATCGACCACGCGATGGTCATAGGAGAGCGCCACATACATCATGGGACGTACAACCACCTGTCCATCGACCACAACCGGACGCTCCTGGACCTTGTGCATCCCCAGAATGCCTACCTGGGGACCATTGAGGATCGGCGTCGAAAGCAGCGAGCCGAAGACCCCGCCGTTGGTAATGGTGAAGGTCCCTCCCTGGAGATCCGCCAGCGTTAGCTCATTGCTGCGCGCCCGCCGTGCCAGCTCCGCAATCTCCCGCTCGATCTCCACAAAGCTCTTACGGTCAGCATCGCGCACCACAGGCACAACCAGCCCTTCATCCGTACTCACGGCGATGCCAATGTCATAGTAGTGCTTGACCAGCAGCTCGCGCCCTTGCAATTCCGCATTCAGATAAGGGAAAGCCTTGAGTGCTCCCACCACTGCCTTCGTGAAGAAGGACATAAAGCCCAGCGAGATGCTATAGCGCTGCTTGAATTCCTCACGGTGACGGGCCCGCACGGCCAGAATAGCGCTCATGTCGACCTCATTAAACGTGGTCAGCATGGCCGCCGTGTGCTGGGCCTCCACCAGACGTTGAGCAATGGTCAGGCGCCGACGCGAGAGCCGGATGCGCTCCTCACGCCGCGATTCCAAGGGCAGCAGTGGCGGCGGCTCCAAGACTGGTCCCGCCGTAGCGCTCGCCCCATCCCCTCGACCTGGCTGCGCGGTCACCGGGGCCGTGGCTGCAGGTTGCGATGGCTGCGACTGCGCTTGCAACTGAGCCTGGGCCGGGGCCTGACCTTGCTGGAGCGCCTGCTGCTGCTCCAGATAGTGCAGGACATCATCCTTGGTGACTCGCCCATGCGGGCTGCTGCTCTTGACCTGCGAGAGATCAATGTTGTACTCAGCGGCAATGCGACGCGCCAGCGGAGAAGGTGGACGTTGCCCATCTGCAAGACGCGCACCCGACGGTATGCTCTCGGGCTGAACCTCTGCCCGCACCTGCTGGGATGGAGCCGAGGCCTCAGGCGAGGGCCGTGCCTCACCCGTAGCGGACGCGGCGCTCGCCCCCGTCGCAACGGCGGCCTCCTCGAGACGAGCCAGAACCTCACCAACGGCCACATCCTCCCCCTCACGCTTCACAATCTCGGTCAGCACCCCGTCATGGTCCGCGGTCACCTCAACGCTCACCTTGTCGGTCTCCAGCTCCGCCAGCACTTCGCCCTGACGGACCTGCTCCCCCTCGCGCTTGTGCCAGCGCGCCACCGTGGCCTCAACCACTGATTCGCCCAGGGGAGGAACACGAATATCTATCGCCATTTTCTCATTCTGCCTTTCCTGCTGCAGTGCTGACTTCTGCTTTTGATGAGTGCAAAGCCTTTCTCAGAAGCGGAAGAAAGCCAAAGGCGAGCCAGCGAGCCGATCCTCTTCGACCACGCTGGTAGCTCCCGGCCTATTATAGCATTGCCGGGCCTGGCCTGTCGGCACAGCTCAGCGCGGCCCGCCCTGGCGCCATTCGTCCCTCGTCGTTCCTCGGCCTCGGCCCTAGCGCCGACGTTTGCCTGCTGATGCCTCCGCGCTACGCTTTTCCACCAGCACACCGCCCTCGCCAAGCAGAGCCTCCTCGATCAAAGCGCGCTGCTCGGCCTCGTAGCGGTCCATAAAGCCGGTGGCCGGGCTGGCGCTCTCGGGGCGCGCCAGCACCCGTAGCACCGCCTGGGACGCAGGGAGCGAGGCAAGCAGCCGTTGCAGGCGGGGCGCCATATACGTCCAGGCCCCCATATTGAGCGGCTCCTCCTGGACCCAGACCAGTTCTTGTAAGGACGGGTAGCCGCTCAACACCTGCAGCAGCTCCTCGGCAGGCAGCGGATAAAGTTGCTCCACGCGCACCACTGCCACTTCGCTGGCCTGTGATCGCTGCTCGCTTGCCAGCAGATCGATAGCCATCTTCCCACTGCACAGCAAGACCCGGCGGATGGTCTGGGCCCGTTGCCGCGCCTCGGTATCGTCGAGCACTGGCTGGAAGCGCCCGGTCGTGAGCTCCTCCAGCCTCGCCGCCGCCAGCGGATGACGCAGCAGGCTCTTGGGGGTCAGGGCCACCAGTGGCAAGGGATGACGCTGGAGACTATGCGCCTGCTGACGCAGCAGATGATAGTATTGGGCTGCCGTTGAGCAGTTGGTCACTCGCCAGTTATTGCCCGCCGATAGTTGGAGGAAGCGCTCCAGGCGCGCACTCGAATGGTCTGGTCCCTGGCCCTCATAGCCATGCGGCAGCAGCAGCACCACCGATGACTGCTGACGCCACTTGGCCCGTCCTGAAGCGATGAACTGATCGATCATGACCTGGGCTACATTGGCGAAGTCGCCGTACTGGGCCTCCCAGAGCACGAGCGCCTCTGGCGCGTGCACGCTGTAGCCATACTCGAAGCCCAGCACCGCCGTCTCGGTAAGCGGACTATTGTAGATGGCGAAGCTGGCCTGGGCCTGTGAGAGATGCTGCAGTGGCACATAGCGCTCGCCCGTACGGCTATCGTGCAGCACCGCATGGCGCTGGCTGAAGGTCCCCCGCTCCGAATCCTGGCCACTGAGGCGAATCGGGACACCATCGGCCAGAATCGAGGCGAAGGCCAGGGCCTCGGCATGACCCCAATCGATACTGCCCTGCTCTAGCGCATCGGCGCGGCGCTGCAACACGCGAGCCAGGCGCGGATGAACAGTAAAGCCCTGGGGCCAGCGCAGCAACTCGCGATTGAATTGGCGCAGCTGGTCTGCTGAAACCGGCGGAGCTGGCTCCAACTCCACCGCCAGACCGTTCTGGCCATTGCCTCCCAGCTGCTCGAAGCGGCGCGGGTCCTCGTCTACCTCCTGCTTCGCCCGCCGCAGTGTTGCAAAGGCCTCCTCCACCATCTGCTTGCACTCCTGGGCAGTCGCCACCCCCTGCTCCTGCAGGCGGCGGGCATACAGCTCGCGTACTGTCGGGTGGGCACGGATCAGCTCATAGAGCTGCGGCTGAGTAAAGGCCGGCTCATCGCCTTCGTTATGGCCCCACCGCCGATAGCCCACCAGCTCAATCAGGATATCCTTGTGGAACTCATCGCGGTAGGCATGGGCCAGGCGAATGGCGGTCAGAGCAGCCTCGGGGTCGTCGGCGTTGACATGGATGATGGGGATACTGAAGCCCTTGGCCAGATCGCTGGCGAAGAGCGTCGAACGGCTCTCCTGGGGTTCCGTAGTAAAGCCCAGCTGGTTATTAAGAATAATGTGGATGGTCCCCCCGACCGCATAGCCCTGCAGATGCCACAGGTTCAGGGTCTCCGCGACCACCCCCTCGCCCGGGAAGGCAGCATCGCCGTGGATCAGGATCGGCAGGGTTCCATCCAGTTCCTGACGCGGCTCCCCAGCGCGATCGCGACGCTCCTGGGCCGCGCGTGTCATGCCCTCCACCACCGGATTCACAAACTCCAGATGGCTGGGATTGGGCGCCAGGATGATCTTGAGCGCCAGCGAGCGGTCACCACCCAGCAGGTGCTCCGCGCCAAGATGATATTTCACATCGCCGCTCCAACCGAAGCCGAAGGTATCGGTCAGCGGCACTCCCTCCTCGTGGCGCGTGTGGGCGAACTCCGCCAGAATGGCCTGGTAGGACTTTCCCAGGACGTGGGCCAGCACGTTGAGGCGCCCACGGTGGGCCATGCCGATGATGACCTCGCGCGTCTCCGACTCCAGCGCACAGCGGATCAACTCGTCAAGCATCGGCACCAGAACATCGCAGCCCTCAATCGAGAAGCGCTTCTGGCCGGGATAGGTCTGGTGCAGGAAACGCTCAAAGATCTCCACCTGGGTCAGGCGCTGCAGCAACTGGCGGCTGGCCTGGGGACTGAGACGGCGCTGGAAGAGCTGCAGCCCTACGGCATCGCGCAGCCAGAGACGCTCATGGGGACTCTTGACCTGGTCAAACTCGTAGCTGATGGTTCCTGAATACATGGCCCGCAGGCGTTGGATAGCCTCCAGGGCGTTGCGCGCTCCCTCGGCGGCATGCCCACCAACAACACTGGCGGGCAGCTGGGCCAGGTCCTCTTCGCTGAGGCCGTGACTCTCGGGCAATAAGGCCGGGTCGCCCTGCGGCGGGCGCCCAAGCGGATCAAGCTGAGCCGCCAGATGACCCCGCTCGCGGATAGCATGAGCCAGCGCCACCGCTGCCACCACCTTCTCTACAGCAAACGGCGCCCCCTCTGCCCCCCCCAAAGCCGGGGTCTCCCCCTCCTCTCTGATCACCGGCCTCCAGCGAGCAAAGATGGCGCGCGTCTTCTCATCTACTGCCGAGGGATCAGTCCGATAACGTTCATACAGATCGAGCACATAGCCTGCATTTGGACCATAAAATGTCTGTAAATTATCCATCGGTTTCCTTTATGCGGCTTGACACAGAGTGATGAATATGGCATACTCAACGCGGTAGCCTCTATCCACCGAGAGTAAAGACAAGCACAGTCCAGACAGATGCGAAGAGGGAGCCAGTAGGCCGCTTCCCTGGTTCCAGAGAGTCCGGGCAAGGTGAGAGCCGGATGCTAAGGAGCAGGCCGAAGATCACTCCTGAGCAGCTAGCAGAACGCGCAAGCGAGTAGAGCTAGCCGGCACCTCTCCGTTACCAGAGAGGGTCGCCTGTCTCAACCTCTCGACGAATGATCCCGCCTCCGCGCCGAGCCGCGCCGAATCGCGGCAACGGCCTTCAACCGAGTCGGGCGGCGCGCCTGAGCGCTTGACGTAAGAGACAAGCAGAACAAGCTCATGCGTGCCATGCTGGCCCGATCAGACTGAGGGTGGGGGACCGACAAATAGTATATCACATCGAGGGAGACGGCGGCATGGAGCGAGTCACGACGAGTGCCAGATAGGCCAGTCCACATCAGCTGGCAGCTGGAATGAATGCAATTCCGGGGACTGGCTCGCTAACGGTGCCCGGTCGTGACTAATGCGGGTGGTACCACGGGAAGCCCTCTCGTCCTGCGCGGATGAGAGGTTTTTTTTCGTATGGAGATCGGAGCTTGCAGGATGAAGACGAAGCTGATCTACCTGGAGAATAGCTATACCTTTGAATGCAGCGCCAAAGTCGTTGCCGCGGAGGGCGATGAGCTGGCCCTCGATGCCACCGTCTTCTATCCCGGCGGCGGGGGCCAGATGGCCGACCGCGGTACGCTCTCCTGGGATCACGGGCACCAGCAGGCCAGTGTCATGGCCCTCCGCAAGCAGGAAGAGATGGTCTGGCACCTGCTCGATAGTCCTCCCCCTCCCGTGGGCACTGAGGTCACGGCGCGCATCGACTGGGATTTCCGCTATCGCATGATGCGCACTCATACCGCTCTGCACCTGCTCTGCGGCGTGATCTGGCAAGAGTTTCGCGTCCCGGTGACCGGTGGCCAGATGTACCCCGACCGGGCGCGCATGGACTTTGCGATGGAGGGCCTGACCAGGGAACGCCTGGCCTTCATTGAACAGCGCGTCAACGAGGCCATCGAGGCCGATCTGCCTATTCGGGTCTATACCCTGCCGCGCGAGAAAGCCTTTGCCATCCCCGACCTGATCCGTACACGCACCAACCTGTTGCCCCCAGAGCTGGAGGAGGTGCGGATCGTGGAAATCGTTGGCCTCGATCTGCAGGCCGATGGCGGAACCCATGTCCGCCATACCAAAGAGGTCGGCGGTATTCGCATTGTCCGGGCCGAGAACAAAGGACGGCTCAATAAGCGCCTGGAGATCCAGCTTGTTGATGAGCCACCTGGCTCCGACCCCAACGCGACTTTCCCGTGAGGCTGTTGTGGCCGTTGTGGCCGTTCTGCCTGCCAACGGCCACTGGCCCCCACTCTTTCCCGCTGTGGCCCTGCGCCGGCGAGCGGCTTCTCCAACCTGAGTGAGCAGATCATCCTCCAGTCCGAGGGAACGCTGCCAGAGCTGGCTGGAGCCTCATACGAGAGCAGGAGGCCAGGACAGGAAGGGAAGAAAGCGGACAGCGCACATAAGGACAACGGAGAAACAAGGAAGCAGCAAAGCCAGACCTGGCTCAGCCAGGTTCAGCCGATGCCGGATAAGGCAAGGCAATCTCTCAGTGAGCGAGGAGGAAGCTGACGTGTCAGGTGAAGCAAGCGTCTTTCAGCCAGTGATTGCGGCTGACCGGGTTGACTACCCGGCGCTGGAGCACGAGATTCAACGCTGGTGGGATGAGCACGATGTGCGCCAGCGCTACTTGCATCGCAACGATCACAGCGACAAGCAATATTCGTTTCTCGATGGCCCGATGACGGCTAACAACCCGATGGGGGTCCATCACGCCTGGGGCCGCACCTATAAGGATCTCTTCCAGCGCTTCAAAACCATGCAGGGCTACCGGCAGCGCTACCAGAATGGCTTCGACTGCCAGGGCCTGTGGGTGGAGGTCAATGTCGAGCAGGAGCTGGGCCTCAAGAACAAGCGGGAGATCGAGGAGTTTGGCATCGCGCGCTTTGTCGAGCTGTGCAAGGAGCGCGTCTTCCGCTTTGCCCGCCGCATCACCGAGCAATCGATCCGGCTGGGCTACTGGATGGACTGGGGCAACGACTATTATACGCTCTCCGATGAGAATAACTATACGATCTGGTACTTTCTGAAGCGCTGCCACGAGCGCGGCTTGATCTACAAAGGGCACGATGTCATGACCTGGTGCCCTCGCTGCGGCACTGGGATCTCCAATATGGAGACCCTCTCAGAGGACTGGCATGAACTGAGCCATCTGAGCCTGTATGTGCTCTTCCCGCTGGTCGAGCGCCCCGGCGAGTACCTGCTGGTCTGGACAACCACCCCCTGGACGCTGGCCGCTAACGTGGCCGCCGCAGTTCATCCCGAACTGACCTATGTCAAGGTCGAGCAGGATGGCCAGGTCTTCTATCTGGCGGAGGAGCGCCTGAACCTGCTACGCGAGCTGCGCGGACGCGATAAGGGCGAGTATCGCGTTCTGGAGCGCCTCACGGGCGAGCAGTTGGTGGGTTGGAGCTACCGCGGTCCTTTCGATGAGCTGCCCGCCGCCCAGGGTGTCAGCCATCGGGTCATTCCCTGGAAGGAGGTCAGCGCCAGCGAGGGAACAGGCATCGTACACATCGCCCCGGGCTGTGGTCGCGAGGACTTCGCGCTCTCGAAGGAGTTCGATCTGACGGTGCTGGCCCCAGTCGATGAGTTCGGCGTCTACGTCGAGGGCTACAACTGGCTCACCGGCCAGTCGGTCTTGGAAGTGGCGCGGCCCGTTGCTGAGAATCTGGCACAGAAGGGCCTCCTCTATCGCTCGCAGAACTATCGCCACCGCTATCCGGTCTGCTGGCGCTGCAAGACTGAGCTGATCTTCCGCCTGGTCGATGAGTGGTATATCTCGATGGAGCAGCTGCGCTATGAGATCATGGAGGTTGCCCGCCAGGTGACCTGGATTCCTGCCTTCGGCCTGGAGCGCGAGCTGGACTGGCTGCGCAATATGGACGACTGGATGATCTCGAAGAAGCGCTATTGGGGGCTGGCACTGCCAATCTACGAATGCCAGCAGTGCGGCACCTTCGAGGTCATCGGCAGCAAGGAGGAGCTGCGCGAGCGGGCTGTCGAGGGCTGGGAGGAGTTCGAAGGCCATTCTCCGCATCGTCCCTGGGTCGACGCCGTCAAGATCCGCTGCCAGCAGTGCGGCGCCCTGGTCTCGCGCATCAAAGATGTTGGCAACCCCTGGCTGGATGCCGGCATCGTCTCGTTCTCAACGCTGGACTATCGCCACAACCGCGACTACTGGCGCCAGTGGTTCCCGGCGGACTTCGTGACGGAGTCCTTCCCGGGCCAGTTCAAGAACTGGTTCTATGCCCTGCTGGTAATGAGCACAGTTCTGGAGAACACGACTCCCTTTAAGACCTTGCTCGGTTACGCGACGGTCCTCGATGAGGACGGCGAGATCATGCATAAGTCGAAGGGGAATGCGATCGACTTCGACGACGCCGCCGAGCGCGTGGGCGCCGATACCATGCGCTGGCTCTATACCAGCCAGGACCCCGAGCAGAACCTGCGCTTCCCCCGTATTCCTACCCGCGAGGATGTCGAGCGGGCCGCCCGCGAGGGGGTTCCGGTGCGCCTGAGCGAGAAGTGGATGCTGGTGCGCCGCTCCCTCGATAAGGTCTGGAATATCTACTGGTTCTTTGTGACCTACGCCAATATCGACGGCTTCAATCCAACGCGCTACCAGCTGGCGGCAGAGCGACGCAGCAATCTGGATCAGTGGATTCTCTCTGAGCTGCAGCAGACGATTCTGGAGGTAACCGCCGGCCTGGAGCGCTACGAGAGTGCCCACGCTACGGCTGCCCTGCAAGACTTCATCGAGAACCTCTCGAACTGGTACCTGCGCCGTAGCCGCGAACGCATCTGGAAGTCTGAGCTGGATGACGATAAGCTCGGCGCCTATCTGACGCTCTACGAGTGCCTGACTACACTGGTGACGCTGCTGGCTCCGTTTGTGCCCTTCTTCGCGGAGAGCCTCTATCAGAACCTGGTGCGCAGCGTTCAGCAGGAGGCCCCGCTCAGCGTCCATCTCTGCGATTGGCCTCAGGCCCGTCAGCAGCTCATCAATGAGGCACTGACACACGATACGCATCTGGTAATGCGCGTGGTTGGCCTGGGCCGCGCCGCCCGCGAGAAGGCGCAGATCCGCGTGCGCCAGCCGCTCAATACGCTCTATGTGCGCCTGCCGTCGCAGGCCGATCAGGAGGCACTGCTGCGCCTGAAGGACCAGGTGCTGGAGGAGCTGAATATCAAGCGCCTGGAGTTGCTCAGCGACGATAGTGAGATGTTGGCCTATACCCTGCGCGCCCAGGCCCGTGTTCTGGGACCGAAGTATGGGCCACTGGTGCAGAAGATTCTGGCGACACTCAAGGGCCTGGATGCCCAGGCGGCCAGCGAGGCTGCCCGCCAGCTGCGCGAAGAGGGAGCCTTAAAGCTGACGATCGAGGGCCGCGAGGTTACTTTGACGCCAGATGAGGTGGAGGTGATCGCTACGGCTCGCCCAGGCTACGTCACCGCCGAGGAGCGCGGCGCGGTAGTGGTGCTGGAGACAACGATCACGCCCGAACTACGCGAGGAGGGGCTGATCCGCGATCTGACCCACTATATCCAGGATATGCGCAAGCGGGCCAATCTCAAGATTGAGGACCATATCCAGCTGACCCTCTGCACAGATGAGGCGCTGGCGGCTATGATGCAGCGCCACGCCTCCGAGCTACAGGAGGAGACGCTCGCCGACAGCCTGCGCATCGAGACGACTCCGCTCGCTGACGCTCTGCCCGGAGAACTCTATCGAGAGACGCTCGCGCCTACCTCGCCGCGCAGGTTGGAGGACTATACGGTCCAGGTGATTATCTCGGCCTCGCCATCCTCGACTGGCAGTCGCTGACCTGGCTTGGGCTTGCTGGCCCGCTCTGCCAGACCAGGACCACTCACGGCGCAGCCCGAGATAGCCTGATTGGTTCAGCTCAGTACCAGACCGCTGTCTCAACCGTTCCTAAGCAACGGTGAGCCAAGCTCAACATTGTCATATTGGTATGGTCTGGGAACACTGCAATGGGTACGCTGCGATCTGCGTGGAAAGAGGCGGCTTGGGTCTTTGGGCTCAGCCGCCTCTTGCTGCTCTTGATCACCTATGTTGGGGGGGTCCTGCTCCGCCCCAGAAATATGGCCTCGATCCCTTGTGTGAACAACGGGCTGCGCTTCTGCCTGCTCGGCTGGTACCACTGGGATGCAGACGCCTTCGGGCGCATCGCGCATGTGGGCTATCGCTCCGTGGCCGATGTGGCCTTTTTCCCGTTCTGGCCCTGGCTGATCCGCCTCGGCGCCACCGTCCTGGGACACCGTTTCCCGCTCTCGTTCCTGCTGTCCGAGCTCCTGCTGTCGAATCTCTTCTTCTTCGCTGCCCTGGTTGCCTTCTACATGCTGGCCAGCGAGGGACTCCATTTCGATCCGGCTCAGGCTCGTAAGGCGCTCTGGTATCTGACATTCTATGCCTACGCGATCTTTTTCTTCGCCGGCTATAGCGAGTCGCTTTTCCTGTTGCTCACTCTGACGATCTTTCTTCTCCTACAGGGAACGGCGCTCTGGCGCTGGTGGCTGGCGGGTTTGTTGGGCTGTGTCGCCGCTTTGACGCGCTCGACCGCCATCGTGCTGCTGGTGCCATTCTTGTTCTTCTACGTTGAGCGCTTCTGGGGAGCTGGCTCGCTGGCGGCAGCAGCAGCGTCTGGAGAGATAGCTCAGGCTCAGCGCTGGCGCCTGTGGCTGCGTCGTGTGCTGGCGGCCTTGCCGGCTCTCCTGATTCCGGCGGCCCTGGCTGCCTACATGGGCTATCTTGGGCTGCGCTTCGGCGATCCGTTCATCTACAGCCGCATGGAGCGTACGGTCTGGGGGCGGCAGTTTGCATTTCCCTGGGTAGCTTTCGGGCCAGCCCTGGGGGCCTTGTTGACTGGTCCTTTGCATACCGAGATGGCGGTGCGCAATCTGATGGATCTGCTCTTTACCTTGCTCCCGCTGGGAGTCCTGGCTGCCGGCTGGCGTCAGCTGCCTGCGGCTTATCGCTTCTTCTCGCTGGCGCTGGCGCTCTTTGCGCTCTGCTTTCCGCTGGTAGCAGGCGAGACGCTGGCTTCGCAGCCACGCTATATGATGATGGCCTTCCCCCTCTTCCTGGTGCTGGCGCGCTGGAGCAAGCGCTTCCCCAGTCTCGACCTGGTCTACGGCGGGTTCTGCGCTCCTCTCTTTGCGCTGAATGCCTTGCTCTTTACGTTGCATTACTGGGTTGCTTGATGCTTGTGCCGGATCTTCTGTAACTGGCTGGCCTGCCGCTACTGGCAGGGTGAGGTTGACTGACCTGGCAAAGGGAGACGCGAGGTGCTATAGTTACAGTACCTCTGCTCTCCCGCCAGCTTCTCGACTCGCCCAGGGGAGTGGCCTCGATACGAGCAGAGGCGCGAGCGAGTACGGGCGAGCCGCCAGAGATGGTGAAGGAAGGCTGGCGGGCAAGAGCAAGCAGCGCAAGCGTGGAAGGAGCAGAGAGCGCGTGGCAGAAGAGCTGGTCCGTGATCCGTTGCTGGGTGAGCAGCGACTCAGCGAGCCCGTCCTGCTGGCGGTGCTCGACTCAGCGCCGCTGCGGCGTTTGAAGGGGGTCCATCAGGCCGGAGCTTCCTATCTGGTGCGTGCGGGACGCGATACAACGCGCTACGAACACTCTCTGGGGGTGATGCTGCTGATTCGTCACCTCGGCGGAGGGCTGGAGGAACAGCTGGCCGGCCTGCTACATGATGTCTCTCATACGGCCTTCTCTCATGTGGCAGACTATTTGTTTGCTTGCTTCGATGAGGACTATCATGAGCGACACCTGCGCCAAGTGATTGAGCACTCGGACCTGCCAGCGCTGCTGCGTTCCTTCGGGCTGGACCTGGGGCAGATTCTGGCGTTTGAGCACTGGCCGCTTTTAGAGCAGCCGGCTCCTGAATTGTGTGCCGATCGGGTGGATTATACGCTGCGCGATTTGTGGCACGCAGGCTACCTGACACAGGCTGAGGTGGAGGGCTTTCTGCAGGCGCTTCGCGTGCACGAGGGGCGCATAGTGGTGGCCGGGCAGAAGGCCGCAATCTGGTTTGCGCGCCAGTACGTGCGCCTGGTGACGGACCTGTTTATGCATCCATTGGAGATGTTCGCCGACTATCAGCTGGCACAGGCCTTGCGCCTGGCCTTGGACGAGGGCCTGCTGCGCGAGACGGACCTGTTCCTCGAGGATGCCGGGCTGCTCGCCCGCCTCCGTCAGTCGGCTCACCCGGCGATCACGCGCTGCCTGAGCCTGCTGCGGCCCGGCCTGGAGGTGGTGGAGGTCTCGCCAGATCAACCTTTTGAGATCTATGCCCGGGTGAAGCCGCGCATGGTCGATCCGCTGGTGCTGCTGGAAGATGGCCGGCTGGTCCGCTGCTCGGCACTCGATGGAGACCTGGCGGCACTGCAGCAGGCGGTGTTGCACAAGGCCAAACGCGGCAGCTATCTACGCCTGCGCAGCTGAGTCAGCGTCTGTCTGGCCCGACTTTCCTGGTATGTTTGCCTCCCATCGAGCGCCGAGCATCCCGGCACCGGGCGCGGCTCTGCCCTCGCTGGCTTAGGAGACCAGTCCCTTGCGGCGCATTTGCTCCAGGTCGTCGCGTGCTGGCTCCAGAGGACTGAGGCCGGCCAGGGCGCAGGCCCGTCCGATGAGAGAGAAACCGAGTTGCAGGCCCTTGATGACGTGGGCCTGCTCGGCGCTCGCGAGGGCACTCAAGCAGGCTTGCTGTTGCTCAACGGCCTGTTCCTCTTCGACAGGCAGCCGGTAGCCTGCCAGCAGGGCCTGATGAGGAAGGAACTCCTCATATGGGAGTCGGTAGGTGGCAGCCAGCAGCATCAGCCAGTAGCCGACCTGACTGCCCTCCAGGATGATGTCGGCTGGCAGCTCGCGATGGCGATGGGTCCCCTGGAGCACGCCCGCCAGCTCCTGCAACTCATCGGCCAGTCGTCCGAGAAGATAGGTCGGATTGGGTTCCTGGAGTAGGCGCGAGGTATGTGACTGCTCGCTGAGATCGTGGTCACGCAGGTACTGGTAGGCCGTGTAGAGCTGGCGTAGCAGCGTCTCCAGTTGCCCGCCGACGGTGGCGTCTATCTCTGCACTCCCCGCCTGGTTCGCTTTCGGCGAGGTTGCCGCTTCTGGCTGCGACAGCGGAGGAGTGTGGCCATAGACCGCCGCCGGGTCGAAGACGCGGGCCGCAATCACCTCATAGCGATCGTCAGGGAGCAGGCGCCGATAGTAGCAGCTGCGGTAGCCGTCATGGCAGGCGGCCCCACCTTGTTGGACGACGCGGATGAGCAGGCTATTCTCCTCGCAATTGACGAAGATGGCGCGCACCTGCTGGGTGTGCCCCGACTGCTCGCCCTTGCGCCAGATGGCCTGGCGCGAGCGACTATAGAAGTGGGTATAGCCGGTCTCGCGCGTCAGGCGCAGGGCCTCCTCATTCATGAAGGCCACCATCAGCACCTCATTGCTCTCATCATCCTGAATTACCGCCGGAATCAGGCCCTGGCGGTCAAACCTGAGCGTCATCGTGGCTCTCCTCCTCTGCCTCATCCCAGCGCACGGCCACCCCGCGCTCGCGCAGGTAGCGCTTGGCCTCGGCGATGCGATACTGGCCAAAGTGGAAAATGGAGGCGGCGAGCACGGCATCGGCGCCCCCGCTGGTCAGTCCCTCATACAGATGCTCAAGGGTCCCTACGCCGCCCGAAGCGATCACGGGCACATTGACAGCCTGGGCGATGCGGGCGGTCAGGGTGAGATCATAGCCCTGCTGTGTTCCATCGCGGTCCATACTGGTCAGCAGGATCTCGCCCGCGCCCAGCTCGACGCCGCGGCAGGCCCATTCAACGGCGTCGAGGCCTGTGGGCGTGCGCCCTCCATGAATATAGACCTCGTAGCCGCTGGGCATGGCAGCATTGCTGCGGGCATCGATGGCGAGCACGATGCACTGGGCACCAAACTGCTCGGCTCCCGCCCGCAGCAGCTCGGGCTGCTGCACTGCTGCCGTATTGACCGAGGTCTTATCGGCCCCTGCTCCCAGGGTGGCGCGAATATCCTCCACGCTACGAATGCCTCCGCCGACCGTCACCGGAATGAAGACCTGCTCAGCCGTCCGGGCCACAACATCGAGCATGGTCTTGCGCTGCTCATAGGAGGCCGTGATGTCGAGAAAGACCAGTTCGTCAGCTCCTTCGCCGTTATAGAAAGCCGCCAACTCGACTGGGTCTCCAGCGTCGCGCAGGTTGAGGAAGTTGACCCCCTTCACGACGCGCCCGGCGTCCACATCCAGACAGGGAATAATTCGTTTCGTTAGCATCGATCGCTACCCCTTCCTGTGCTCTGCTCCACTGCGCAGCACCTGGCCCGCCCCCACCATCCGCCTGACGTGAGGCGCAAGGTCCGGGTTAACCTGCCTGGCCAGCCGAATCAGGCGCCGCTCTCCGCCGTCGGTTCGCAAGCCGCGGCGCAGGCCAGGGCCGCTGCCAGATCCACATCTCCCGTGTAGAGGGCCTTTCCAATGATGACCCCTTCGACTCCCAGGCGGGCCAGCGAGCGGACATCTTCCAGCGAGCGGACACCCCCGGAAGCAATCACGGCTCGCGCTGGCTGGGCCCGCCTCACCACCTGCAGTATGGCCTGCAGCGCCTCCAGATTCGGCCCGCCCAGCGTTCCATCGCGGGCGATATCAGTGTAGATAAAGCGCGCCACTCCCAGCGTACACAACTGGACGGCCAGCTCTACGGCGGCGATGCTCTCCGTCTGCCGCCAGCCGGCGATCGCCACCAGGCCGGCCCGGGCATCCAATCCCACGGCGATGCGTTCTCCCCAGCGCTGCACGGCCTCAGCCACCAGCATGGGCTGGCGCACCGCGCTGGTCCCCAGCACCACCCGCTCGATGCCGAGGGAGAGCACGCGCTCGATACTGGCCAGGTCGCGCAGGCCGCCGCCTAGCTCGATCTGCAGTGTGGTAGCGGCCCGAATGCGCTCCACTGTGGCCAGATTGACTGGCTGTCCCTGGGCAGCGCCGTCCAGGTCAACCAGGTGCAGCCAGTGCGCCCCAGCTTCCTGCCAACGCTGAGCCACTGCCACCGGGTCGTGGCTGTACACCGTGGCCTGGCGATAGTCGCCCTGGTAGAGACGGACACAGCGCCCCTCGTGCAGATCAATGGCTGGCAAGACGATCATGGAACACGCTCCCCCACCCAGCGCACGAAGTTCGCCAGCAGGCGCAGCCCCATCGCTCCGCTCTTCTCGGGATGGAACTGCGTTCCCCACAGGTGGTCGCTGACAATGACGCTGCAATAGGGCGTGCCATAGTCGGTGACAGCAGCCACCCCGGAAGGATCACGCGGCTCAACATAATAGGAATGGGCGAAGTAGAAGAAAGCCCCGTCAGGTATTCCTTTAAATATAGGCAGATCCGGGCGCAGTGGCTGTACCTGGTTCCAGCCCATGTGCGGAATCTTGGGTCCCTGGGGAATGCGACGCACCTCACCGGCGAAGAGGCGCAAGCCCTCAACTTCGCCTTCGGCGTGGTGCTCAGCCAGCAGCTGCATCCCAAGGCAGATGCCCAGGAAAGGCCGCCCGCGGGCCGTGGCCTCGCGAATGGCCTTATCGAGACCAGTGGTCTTCAGGCGCAGCATGGCGGCCCCACCAGAGCCAACTCCCGGCAGCACCACAGCTCGTGCGCGTGCCACCGTGGCCGGGTCGGCGGTCACCACTGCCTGGGCGCCGACATGCTCCAGGGCCTTCTGGATACTGCGCAGATTGCCAGCCCCGTAGTCAATGATAGCGATCATGGTCGTCGCTCTTCCTCTTCTCTCTTCAAACTGTCCAGCTGCTCTTTACAACGCCTCTCTCTCGCGCGGGAGGCGCACTCAGGCGCCGTCTTCTGTACCGGCTGCCAGCAACTCAGGCCAGGGCTGCAGGCCAAGATTGCCCAGGGTTACCGCCTGTGTCAGTCCCAGCCAGCAGACCGTTGTCGGAATGCGCCCACGATCCAGGAGATTGATGGTCAACAACGGGCAACAGAGCAGCGCCAGCGCCAGCCAGCGCTCCCAGTCGGCGGGCAAAGCCCCCTCATCCTTCAGCCAGGCAAGGAGAGGGCGTAGGAAGGTTCGTAGCTTCGTGGCCAGAACCGCCTGACGAATGGGGGACGGCTGATAGGTATGCGTGACCTCAAGGCGCTCGCCCTCCGAGCCGCGGCGCAGGACGACACTCAGCGTCAGGGTGGAGGCTGTCTCCTGCGGGAAGTACATCCAACTGGCGAAAACATTGTGGTAGAGCGGCTTGACGACATCCAGCAGTGCTGCGTGCCGACCCGCGAAAGCTGGATCGAAGTAGAGATAGTCGCGTTCGTGCTCCAGGAAGACATTGCCGAAGTGGGCATCTCCATGCCCGATGATTGTCATTGCTGCCTGCCGTGGATGGAGGCGCTCCACGGCTTCCTCCAGCAGCTCGCCGAGGGTGCGCGAGAGCGCTTCTCCATTGACCACCCAACGGCACCGGAGCAGCTCCTCAAAGCGCAGTTCGTCCTGACTGGAGCCAGTAGGCCCCGGCAAGGGAAGAGCCTGACCCCGATAGAAGCTGCTGAGACGCCCACCGGTCAGGCGGTGCCAGAAGAGCTGATGAACTGGCGCCGTGGCATGCTCATCTGCGCTGCTGAAGCGCCCTGTAGCACGGTAAATCTCCAGCAGGCGCTCACAAGCGCGACGCTCGGCAGCTACCAGGGTCTCTGCCGAGACCGGAGCGGCGGCCCCTGTCTCGATGGCGCGCATCAAATCAAACATCACCGGCCAGTGCACCAGCGGATAAATGACCATCTGACGCCCCTCCTGGCGGACCACGCGCAGGGGCAGTACCATATTGTAGCCCGCCTCGTGCAGCAGCTCGGCATGGTAATACTCGGAGAGTGCGCTCTGCTCCTCCACATGCGTCTTGAAAAAGTAGCGCTCGCCGTCCCGCTCGTAGGTCCCATTGAAGGAATTCAGCGAGACAGGCCGTGGCGTCAGCGTCACCTGCTCAGTCAGCAGATCGAGGTGACGCGCAAACCACAGACGCAGCAGGCGCTCGGCCTTGTCCCGGGTCTCAAACTGCAAACGCTGGATGGTCTCCAGGCGCTCCACCTCGGTCAGGAGCGACGGCAGGAGGCGTACATCCTCAATCACAAAATCCGGCTCGCAGGCTAGCAGGCGTCGTCTGGCCTCCTCGCTGCGTGCCCCGCTCAGAGTCGCCACTGTCACGGCGCCAGCAGCCCGCCCGCCGAGCATATCACCCGACGAATCGCCAACCACGATGAAGGGGGGCTTGCTGCGAGCCAGCTCGTCGGCGGAAGGGCCGCGGCGATCGAGGGCATAGAGAAACTGGAACGGGTGCGGTTTGCCCAGCAGGGTGGTATCGCCCCGGCGCCGCAGCTCGGCCTCTGCGACCTCGACGGCATCATAGGTACAGATGTGTTCAGCGTCGAAGCGCGAGAGCAGATCATAGGCTTGCAGCGGCAGCGCGGCCTCCTGATCAACCCGCCCCGTTGCCAGGCCCAGTGCGTAGCCCGAGGCGCGCAGGGTATCTAACGTTTCTCTGAGCGCCTCGGGAGGCAGCAATGGACGTTCGAAATAGATACAGCCGGGCTTGCCCGTCTGAGCCGGAGGGCGCCCGTATGTACGGCTGTAGAGCGCTTCCCCAAGATACCATTCCTGAAAGAGCGAGCGGCAGAAATCCCAGAAAGGACTGAGACGCGAAAAGACCCCCTCGATAGGGAGGCCCAGCCTGGCACTGGCAAAGGCATCATAGCGATTGAGCAGGTCCAGCCCAACGATGCCAGCGAAGAGGCTTTCAGCAAAGGGGGGATCACCTGCCGGCACGAGCTGGCACCCCTGGCCGAGAGCGTCGCGTTGCAGGGCCAGCGCCTCGCGCAAACGGGCCAACCACCCTTTTTCCCAGGGCTGCAGCGGCAGCAGCAGCTCGCGGCTGGCCGGGGGCAACTGCTCCAGCAGGGCAATCAGGCGCCAGCAGACCGCCGCATAGCATGTATCCCAGTTCGAGTTGATCGCCAGAGCTTTGTAGAGCAGAATCTCCTCTTCTGGGAGAGTGGCCCGGCTTAGATGGCGGCTCTCCTCAGCTCCGGTCACCGGCTGGTAGTCGCTCTGCCCCGTTACATTCCAATAGCGAGGGCTGTAGAGCAACTCGTGGAGCGTCAGACCTGCCGCATCCCAATAGGCTGCTTCGCTGGTGATAACCCCATCCAGATCAAAGACAATCAGCGTCTTCACGGTCGTTGTGCCGTCCTCTCGCTCAGCAAGCGCAGGCTGGCCGGCTCCTGACCAAAGCGATACGCCAGAGGCGTCACATCGATATGCTCGGCGCCCACACTGCGCAAAGCTGTAATAATCTCCACCAGATCGGCCACCGCTGTTCCCATCTGCAGCACACCCGAGACCCGGCAGCGCTGGGCCTGGGGATCATCCGTCGATTCTGAGCTGCCGATATGGTACTCAAAGCCTGGCACCAGCCGCTTTAAATGCATGCTCAGAAGCGAGCGCACCTCTTCGCCGCTGCCCGGCACATAGGCCGTCAGCAAGACGCGATTGCGCGCCTGCAGGCGGGCATTGATCAGCTCCAGGAGCACGCGCGCCACCCGCTGCGCCTGGGGGTCCTGGTTCAGGAAGCGCACATTGCCGATCAAACACGCCTGGGAACGCAGCACCACGCCATCATCAAGCAGCTTGAGGTGATTCTCACGCAGCGTCGTGCCCGTCTCCGTCAGATCGACGATCAGATCGGCGGCCCCCGTCAAGGGCGCAGCCTCTAAGGCGCCATGGGGGGTCACAATACGGCAGTGAGAGATACCGTGGCGACGCAAGAAATGACGTGTCAGCGTTGGGTACTTGGTTGCAATACGCAGCCCGCGCCTCTTATGCTCCTGGTAATAGCCGGCCAGATGCCAGAGGTCGGCGCAAGTATTGACATCGATCCACGTCTCAGGAACGGCGACCACCAGGCGGCAGGAGCCATAGCCGAGATCGCGCTCCAGAACCACCAGATCGTCATCGCTCTTCTCGTCCTCATCCGGCTCCTCGGCGTGGCCGCGGAACTCGGCCAGGAGGTCGTAGCCTGTGATGCCCAAGATGGCGTCGCCATCGTGCACTAACGCGGGAATATCAGCAGCGCGTTGAAAGACCACCTCCAGCTCTGGCAAACTGCTGATGCGAGCCAGGTACTGACGTGGATTACTGCGCTGCACCTTCAAACCGCATTCGGCCAGGAACGTCAGCGTAGCCCCTTCCAGCGTCCCCTTACCAGGTAAGGCCAGGCGGAGCTGAGCCGCTCCCGACCCGGCAGCCGCTCGCGACTCGCTCATGTGCTATAGCCTCCTTCCCGCAAGGTCACGGCCAGGTCTCGGGCAGCGACCGGGAATTCCTCGCCCGAGAGCAGATCGTGCAGCTTGACCATATTGGCCTGGCGTTCCTCTTCGCCGACGATCAGCGCCAGCCGGAAACCGCGCCGCGCTGCCTGGCGCAGAGCGTTGGTGACTCCACGAGTATTTATCTCCAGCTCTGCAATGATACCGCCCTCGCGGCGCGCCAGACGTGCCACGCGACCGGCATAAGCCAGATCCTGCTTGCCAACGGGGATCACCAGCGCCTGCGTCCGCGCCGTCTGCGGCCATTGGCTGGCAGGCATCAAGGAGATGAGCCGCTCCAGGCCAAAGGCGAAGCCGCAGGCGTTGACCCTGTGCGCTCCTCCAACCGCCTCAACAAGGTGGTCATAGCGTCCCCCACCGCACAGCTGCAGATCAGAGCCCTCCTCATCACTGGCATGGATCTCGAAAAGCAAGCCTGTATAGTAACTCACGCCGCGCCCCAAAGCCAGATTCAGGGTAATCTGCCGGCGGTCAACCCCTGTCACCTCCATCAGCGTGGTCACCAATTGCTCTAGCTCCTCCAGCGGGTCATCATCAAGCTGATAGCGTTGGAGCAATTGGCGCAGCTCCTGGAAGACTTCGGGCGGTGGACCGGCCAGGGCGCGCAACTTGCGCAAAAACTCCAGCGCGCTAAAAACCAGTGTCCGCTGCTCACTGCGCCCGATCTTCCAAAGGAAGCGCTCGACAATCTCGCGACGGCTGTCCTCATCGCCAAATGGCAGGCTGAAGCTGTTCAGCAGCGCTGCCACCAGCTGGTTTGACCCGTCGGAACTGGCCAGGCGGCGCCACTGACCTGCCTCACTGGCCGATAGCGCCGGGTTGGACACCTGCTCGGGATAGAGGGCCTCCAGACGGGACTGGGCTGCTTGCTCCCCCTCTGGTGAACGACTGATCTGCTCCATCAGGCTCAAGAGGAGGCGCGCTGTCTGAGCATCCAGGTGCAGACGCTCGATAAAACCACTGACGACGCCGACGTGACCCAGCTCAAGGCGGTAGCGGGCGATGCCCAGCTCATGCAAAATATCGCAGGCCAACTGCACGATCTCGCCATCGCCGCGCAGCGGCTGCCCGCCGAAGAGTTCAATACCCAGCTGTGTGTACTGGCGATAGCGTCCCCGTCCAGGCGCCTCGTAGCGGAAGACCGGACCAACGTACTGAAAGCGCAGTGGCAATGAGGACTGTTGATAATGCTCTAAATAAAGGCGACAGATGGAAGCGGTATATTCCGGCCTGAGACACAGCTCACGCTGGTGGAGCTGGAAGGCATAGAGATTCTGCCAGGCCTCCTGCCCGAAGCTCGCCTGGAAGAGGTCGCTGCGCTCCAGCACCGGCGTATCTACCGGCTCGTAGCCGGCCTTCTCTAAGAGAGCGCGCACACGCCCCACCACCTGCGTCTGCCGGCGGTAGGCTTCGGGCAGCACATCATGCATCCCGCGCAGGCGCTCAATACGCTTCTTCATAGAAACTCTCGTTCCCCTCATAGAGTCATGCCCGGTCCACCGTACCTCTAAAACCGTGTCTGCTGACCAGCGGACTGCTCCAGTGAGTGGGGTGCGCCCGCTGTCTCTCGCCCGCAGCTGCTGTGCTTGCTTCTCGCCAGGCGCGCCCACTCAAAGCTCCCGCCGTCCGTGCCGACCAGCCAGGGCAGGCAGGGGGGGCATTGCCTAGGCCGATGGCTGGCGTGTTCCGCGCACAATCATCGTGCCTGCCCCTTTGTCTGTGAACAGCTCGCGCAGCAGCACATGAGGCTCGCGGCCATCAACGATATGCACGCGGGGCACAGAGCGCAGCGCATCCAGGCAGGCTGCGACCTTGGGGATCATGCCGCCCTGGATCACGCCCTCATCGATCAAACGCAGTGCCTCCTCCTCCGTCAGCTCCGAAATAAGGCTGCCGTCGGGGCGACAAATCCCCACCACGTTGCTCAAGAAAATCAGCTTCTCAGCATTGAGGGCACCCGCCAGATGGGCGGCCACAACATCGGCATTGATATTCAGGCAAGTGCCATCAGGCCCCTGGCCAAGAGGGGCGATGATTGGAATGTACCCCTGCTCAACCAGCACCTGGATCAGTGTGGGATCAACCTCCTCCACCTCGCCGACAAAGCCCAGACGCTCATCCGCAACCCGCGCCCGCACCAGGCCGGCATCGGTCCCGCACAGGCCGATAGCCTTGCCACCCATCTGCGAGGCCATGAGGACCAGCCCCTGATTGACCTGCCCCAACAGCACCATCCGCACTACCTCCAGCGTCTGAGCATCAGTCACCCGCAGGCCATTTTCAAAGCGTGTGGGGATCTGCAAGCGCTTGAGCCACTCATTAATATAGGGGCCACCCCCGTGCACCAGGACCGGCCTGGCACCGAGGGCGCTGAGCCAAATAATATCCTGCAGGACCACCTGCTGGTGCTCCAGCGTGCTCCCCCCCAATTTTATCACAAGAATTTTTCCCTTGAGGTAATCGATATATGGAAGCGCCTCGCGTAAAACCTCGGCGATGAGATGATGATCGCTGATGATATCCCCGTCAGGTGTTCTTGAAAACGCAATAGCCATCTCTCTGCTAACTCCTCGTCAGACCGTCGTCAAACACGCTTCAGCCGGCTCCGGCGGCGCAGCAACGTTGCCTGTGCCTGTGCCTGTCCTTGTATCGCTGCGCTGGTGGGGTGCTCCCTCCGCTCTCCCTGCGATCACCTGGCCATGTGCTGGCCTTGCTTGGGCAGTGCCGCCTCCCAAGCGGCACCGGGCCGGGGCCCGGGAGGGTTTTCCCCGCCTACGGAAGAGTATCAAGGATAGATTGCTCCTCCCTGCAGGCCGCAGCGCTCATCGAAGCCAAACATACAGTTGGCATTCTGCAATGCCTGCCCGGAAGCTCCCTTGACCAGATTATCCAGACAGGAAAGGACCAGCAGCCGCCCGCTCCGCTCATCCACCGTGACATACAGCAGGCAATGGTTGCTGCCATAGGTCCACTTGGTATGTGGTGGCTGATCGATAACATGAACAAACGGCTCGCCCGCATAATAGTCACGGTAGAGCGCCTGAACCTGGGAGGCGGTTGGCAGGCGACCAGAATCATCGGGCCGCAGCTCGGCATAGCACGTAGCCAGAATGCCTCGCGTCATAGGCGTCAGATGGGGAACGAAGGTCAGACGCAGGCCCGGCTCATAGGTCTGGCCGGCGGAGCGAGCCGCGGTTTCTAACTCTTGCACAATCTCGGGCCAGTGGCGGTGTCCTCCGAGGCTATAGGCGCTCAGATCCTCGTTGGCCTCGGCATAGTGGGTATCCAGGCGTAGGCCACGCCCGGCTCCGCTCACTCCTGACTTAGCGTCGACGATCACGTCCCGGCTGACGAGGCCCGCCGACAAAGCTGGCAGCAGGGCCAGAATGATCGCCGTCGCGTAGCAGCCGGGATTAGCCACCAGCTCTGTTGTACGGATACGCTCGCGATAGCGCTCACACAACCCATAGACAGCCTGCTCCAACAAGGCGGGAGCCGGATGCGTATGCTTATACCACTCCTGATAGAGGGAAGGATTGCGCAGGCGAAAATCGGCGGAGAGGTCCACCACCCGCGTACCGCGTTGGAGCAGGGCCTGCACGGCCTCGGCGGCAGCGGCGTGAGGGAGACAGACAAAGGCCAGCTCCGTTGTCTCTGGCTCCTCCACAATCTCCAACTCGGCCAGGTGGCGAGCCTCCTCCTGGCAGGCGCCCCCGGCCAAGGCATGCAACTGGGGAAAGACCTGACCCAGGCGCTGGCCAGCAGCGCTGCGCCCTGTCACCGACGTGACG
Organism: Thermogemmatispora onikobensis; assembly: GCF_001748285.1. NCBI lineage: Bacteria > Bacillati > Chloroflexota > Ktedonobacteria > Thermogemmatisporales > Thermogemmatisporaceae > Thermogemmatispora > Thermogemmatispora onikobensis. The sequence goes on from NZ_BDGT01000001.1 coordinate 114,705, forward strand.
CGAAAGTGAGGGTGATTGGCCAGCAGCCTCAGCAGCTCCAGACCGGTATAGCTGGTAACATTGAGAATCGAAACACTCACCATTGAAACGCGCTCCTGAACTCCTGGGCTGTAGCGAGGAACGAGGGCTGCACACGCGCTGGCCGACTGGCCTGGCGGTGGCCGAGCCACCTACCCGCCAGCCCTCCAAGCAGCCAGCCGGTCAGAGAGAGACCAAATAAAAACGCCCTCGTCCCTGACCAACATGCATCGAAGGGACGAGAGCCGACAGAAACGCTCCCGCGGTACCACCCTGCTTGTCACCACCTGCAGCGCAGCCTCGGCCTGGCAGCGCAGCGATCTGCAGCTCCGCACTACTCAGGCGACAGCAGCACATTTCTCGGCAGCCGTCTGCCTGGTGGTCTGGCTCTCTTCATCCTCAACGGCCTGGCTCGTGCCACCGCCCGGCCTACCGTTGCCGCCTGATTCATTGTGGTCGGCTCGCCTCTTCCCGCCGGACCCTCCATCAGCCAACCAGCAACACGGCGAACGCACCCCTGCTGCAGCCTGCTCATACCAGCACCAGAGATTCCTCACCTCATCGTGATGAACTGTGCTGTGACCACTCTTGCCGGTTATCTGCTGCGTGGGAACCACCCACCTGGCCTACTTGCCCACAGCGGGCAGGCCCTCCTTTCTGGAGAGCAAGAGGATCGCTGTCGCCTGGGCTTTCTTCGGCCAGCCGCTCACGAACGGGTTCTGAGCCGACGCATTCCTGCCGAACTCTCACCGCTCTTCGGCTCGCTGTTGGCCGTCGGGCTCATACTAGTTTCGCTCAACGCGGGACAGACTTGTATGCACTTGTTATTGTTCTTAAGGATAACAGCAGTGGCTGGCGTTGTCAACCACTGGATGAACGAGCTGCGGTTTTCCTTTCTTTCCTGCCCTTCCCTACTGAGCCGACAATCGGGTATATTACTGGGGGTGTGCCACCAGGCGGCAGCGGCAGCGGCGAGCCAGGCCCAGTGCGGCGACGACGTCAGCCGCCGTGCCGTGACTGGCCCACCCCAGTCCATCTTGAGCACCGACAGACAGATGAGGATGAGGAATAAAGCACATGGTAGCAGCACGAGAGGCGCATCGGGAGAAGATGCTGGTCGCGCTCTCCTCGGTGGGGGCGGCAGTTGGGCTGACCGCCCTGAAGCTCGTGGCTGGTTTGCTTAGCGGCAGTCTGGGCATCCTGGCTGAGGCGGCCCACTCTGGTCTGGACCTGGCAGCGGCCCTGATGACCTTTCTGGCCGTGCGGGTCGCTGACCGGCCCGCCGATGCCACCCATAACTATGGCCATGCCAAGATCGAGAACCTCTCGGCGCTCTTCGAGGCCATCCTGCTGCTGGCCACTGCTCTCTGGATTATCTACGAAGCTCTGCGCCGTCTCCTTCTGGGTGAAGGGCATGTTGAGGCAAGCATCCTGGCGCTGCTGGTCATGGCCATCTCGATCGCTGTCGACGTCACTCGCTCGCGGGCCTTGCTGCGCGTGGCCCGTCGTCTAGGCAGCCAGGCCCTGGAGGCCGATGCTCTCCACTTCAGCACCGATATCTGGAGTTCCGCCATTGTCATTGGCGGGCTGCTGGTTCTGCGTCTGGCTGAGATCTGGCATCTGCCAGCCTGGGTCAGACAAGCAGACGCCGTCGCTGCACTCGGCGTCTCCCTGATCGTGATCTACGTCGCCCTGCGTCTGGCGCGCGAAACAGTCGATGCCTTGCTCGATCGTGCTCCCGAAGAGCTCCTGCAGCGGCTGGAGGCGGCCATCCGGCAGGTGGAGGGAGTAAGCGAGCTGCGCCGGGTGCGCGTGCGTCGCGCCGGCAACAAAATTTTTGCTGACGTAGTGGTGGCGGCACCGCGCTCTTTCACGTTTGAGGAGACGCACGCCCTCAGCGAGCGCGTCGAGCAGGCCACCATTGCTGGAGTACATGCTCATGCTCCCCAGGCAGAGGCCGATGTGGTCGTTCACCTGGAGCCGGTGGCGACCGCCGAGGAGACGGTACGCGAACAGATCCACTACCTGGCCCAGCAGCAGGGGATTCGGGCCCACGATATTCGCGTGCGCGAGGTGGGGGGCAAGCTGGAAGCAGACTTTGACATCGAAGTGGAAGCCGATATGGACCTGGCCAGCGCGCATGCGGCGGCCACGCGCCTCGAAGAGGCAGTCTTGCGCGGCAATGCTCAGTTGCAGCGAGTCACCACTCACCTGGAGGCGCCAATCGCGACGATCGAGCGCCGCCAGGACGTCACGAGTGATTACCCTGAGATGGTCCAGCGCATTCGCCAGCTGGCCGATGCCGTGGCCGGCGCGGGCAGTGCCCATGACATCCATCTCTATCGCTCCTGCCGGGCCGAGGAGCGGGTCGCCGGGACAGGGGTGCGCAGGGAAGAGCAGTGGCGGGAAGGAGAAAGGTCGGCGAGCGCGAACGGGCGCGAAGAGGAGCTGGATCTTGTGCTCCATATTACCTGTGCTCCCGAGATACCGCTGAGCCAGGCCCATCTCAAAGCTGAGGAGGTGCAGCGCGCCCTGCGTCAAGAGTATCCCCGCCTCGGCTCGGTCGCCATCCATACGGAGCCGCCGGAGTGATCGCCGGATTCCCTCTTCCTTCCAGGCCAGACCGCCACGCTACCGCACTACGCGCCACAAGCAAGCGGAAGAGATCAGTGCTGTTTGCTGGCACGCAAGGCGTCGATCCGCTGGAGGAGTTCCTCCAGAGAGAGTGCGCTCAAGGTCCCCAATTGCAGATCGGGCGTGGCGTCTTCGGAAAAGGCTGCCTGGCGTGTGAGCACGCTAGGGACGGCCACGCAGAAGATGCCCGCTCGCCGCGCCGCCCGCACGCCATTGGGCGAATCTTCCAAAGCGATGGCCTCCTCGGCCCTGACGCCCAGACAGCTCAAGACTGCCAGATAGACCGCTGGGTCCGGTTTGGTTACCTGGACATCGTCGCCACAGCAGATGCACTGGAAACGCGACCGCAGACCAAGACGTTCTAAGTGGCCGACAACCCAGCGCCGCGACGAGGAAGAAGCCACACCCAGACGCAGGCCGAGCCGCTGGGCTGCTTCCAGGTAGTCCAGCACCCCCTCGGCGACTGCCTGCCCCTCTAAGAGCTGGCGACAACGCTCCCGCCGAGCCTGACGCAGTGACTCGCGTTCCTCCAGCGAGAAGGAGCGGCCCAGGCGACGCTCCAGCTCCCGTAAGGGATCGAAGGGGTTAGAGGTGGGACCAATGCCGATGTAGGGGAGCCAGGCCTCCAGTTCGAAGCGCTGGCCATAGCGCTCGTACAGCTCCTGCCAGGCTAAAAACTCCGGCACCTCTGTTTCGAGCATGAGACCGTCGAAGTCGAAAATCAGGGCGGTAATCATGTCCTCCTTGGCGGGCAGCGTCCCCGGTCGGACGTGGCTCTGAACAGAGCCAGCCGACGCCTCCGTCCGCATGGGGCCGCAGCCCTCTCACTGGCAAAAATAGGCCGACCTGCCGCCCATCTGAGTTGAGCAACGCGGGTCGGGCAAGGCTGCTAGCTCTGCCTTAAGCATACCACATCAAGCGGGCGGCCTGCCTGGCTGATCCCGATCCCGATCCGGCGCGTCTTCTCTCCTTCCTGGCCCGGAGCGAGGCCCCAGCGCCAAGGGCCCTGGGGCCTCGCTTGCCGTGGTCTGAGTCTGACCTGACTTGCTGCTAGGCTACGAACTGGTTCGTGTAGGCGGCGCTGACATCGGGCACATCAGGGATCAGCTTCAGGGCAGCCAGAAAGGTGGCTGTTGCCTGCCAGGTGGCAGGATCATTGTAGCCGAGGTGGCCGTTGCCTCGCCAGACGGGAATCGTCGCCTGCAGGACTTCCCTGGCCTTTGCCAGATCCATGCCGGGCACATAGCTCTTGCTGAGTTGCAGAGCCTCCTCGGGGTTGGCAATGACCTCGCTTAGTCCCCGCAGGGTCGCCTGCACGAAGGCCCGCACCATTTGCGGCTGCTGACGCAAGGTGGTCTGCAAGGTCACGATGCCGTTAGAGATCAGCGGCTGGTAGTCCGAAACCTCAAAGGTGCGCACCGGGAAGCCCTGGCGGCGCAGCTGCAGTGGCTCATTATTCGAATAGCCCATCACGGCATCGACCTTGTGGCCGAGCAGGGCTGCGACCTGGGTGAAGCCGATGGATTGCAGATGAATGTCGTTGACGCTCAGATGCTCGTGGTAGAGCAGCGCCAACAGCCCGACGTAGGTCGCCCCATAGGGACCAGGTACCCCAACGCTGTGGCCTTTCAGGTCCGCCAGCGTGCGAATCGGCGAATCCACTGGCACGATCAGACAGACCGGATAGCGCTGAAAAATAGTGGCCACGTTGACGGCCTGTACGCCCTTGCTCCGGGCCGTCAGTTCCTCATCGCCGCTGGCGAAGACGAAGGTGTTGCGTCCCGCCACCATTGAACCGACCAGGTCGGTCACGATCCCATGATTGAAGGTCACGTTCAGTCCTGCCTGGCTATAGTAGCCCTTGGCTTGGGCGACGTAGAAGGGCGCGAACTGGATGTCTGGGATGTAGCCCAGACCAATGGTGACATCCGTCAGCGTCTTTCCCCCGTTGGATGTGGGCGTGCCTTGCCCTGCCGACTGGCCGCAGGCGCCGAGCAAGAGGGAACATACAAGCAGGTAACTTATACACAAGAAGAGATGCGTGATCTTCCGCATAAGGCACACAATTCCCCCATACAGACAACACAACAGAGCTTGCTTGTCTTGAGTGAGCGATAGGGTATAGGAGCGGCACGCTGGCTGGCCAGCGGCGCCGAGCAGGGTGGTAGGGTGGCCGAAGTGGAGCCTTCAATAGACGGCTTCGGCCAATTTGCTCAGCAGCCAGGCAAGACCGTAGTAGACTGCCGCCAGCGCGGCAAGCAACGCCAGTGTTGCGAACATAAACGGTGTATCGTACTGATGCTGTCCTTGCAAGATCAGGCCCCCTAGCCCTTGATTGCCGCCGGCAACGAACTCGCCCACGAGGGCGCCGGTGATCGAGAGCGTCAGCCCAGTACGCACCGCTGCCAGGATGGCCGGCAGCGCCAGGGGAAACTCGATGGCGGTCAGCATTGACCAGCCGGCGGCCCCATCGACGCGCGCTGCGTCCACAATGGAGCGATCGATGGTGCGCACACCCAGTGCTGTCGTGATCACCATAGGAAAGAGCACTACCAGCATACACAGAATGACTGTCGGAAGCAAGGTATAGCCCAGCCAGAGCACGAGGAAAGGTGCGATGACGATGGCTGGGATGGCCTGACCAGCGGCCAGGTAGGGCTGGACGGTGGCGGCGATCAGGCGCGACTTGGCCAGGCCATAGCCCAGCGGTAGCCCGATAACGACCGCCAGCAGGAACCCGAGGAGGCTTTCCTCAACGGTTGCCAGGGCATTGACCTCGAAAAGCCCGGAGCTAAAGCCGTCTAGCAGGCGCTGCCAGACATCGGCAGGAGACGGTAAGAAGAGCGGATTGATGTGCCAGTAGGCGCTGCCGAGATACCACAGGCTCAGCAGCACAATAGCCACCGACAAGGGGGGCAGCAAGGTCAAGACTGTCGTCCGTCGACGGTGGGTCCCGTTGGTCCTGGTGGCCGGGGTGAGTGCGAGGCGCGTTTGCTCCACGGCCTCCTCCGTGTGGTCCTGGCGCGGCAGGTTGAGCGAGAGATGCTTTCTGGCTGAGGTAGAAGTGTCGATACCCATCATGGCCCTCGGTGATCTGTTCTCATGACAGCGCTGTCGCTGCTCCTGCTTCGCGACGGCGGCAGCCACGAGCTTGCTCAGTCGCGTCCAGGGAGGCAACAGTCAGGCCGTCAGTTCAACCGACCCGGGGGGCATGTGAGGGAGACGCAGGAAAGCGCTGACGGAGAGCGCGACCGGCTGGCTGCCCTGCTCCAGGCGCCTGCTGCCGGTAGCAAGCGGAGGATCACTCGTCCGTTTCGCGAGATACCAAGCCTTCTCCCATCCGGACTGTTACCGTCGGCTTCGGCCTCTCACCGAATCCATCGCTGGGTGCCGTTCACTTACTGGACTGATAGGGGCCTCTCAAGGCTATCCAGTGCATCTGAGCGAAGGCCGGCCTGGCAGTCGATCGTGACAGCCTGGCCACCCTCAACGGCACGCAGCGAGTCGCGGGCTCGGCAGCTCACACGTGGCTGTGGCATGAGAGGAAGCGGGTCACGCTGCTGTCATGCTGACGTGTGGCCGCCATACCGCCGGTCGGGAATTGCACCCTGCCCCGAAGGTCTTGTTTTCGTCTTTGTCGATATTATGACACAGAACGCAGGAGCGCTGCAAGAGGGCGCGTGTGCAAGGCCAGGGAGCAACCAGCGCAACCCGCCTGAAGGGCCGTTCTCTTCTTGGCCACTGCCAGATGGGCGCTTATGCTGCTGGGCCTAGCCTTGGGCGCCGGTCTGTGCCGCCTTCGCCCCACTTTCTTCGAGCAGCACGAGCAGCAGGCCCCCCATCAGCCCCAGATTCTTGAAAAACTGCGTCTGCTGAGCCTGATGGGTCTGGGGATCACGCTCCTGCCAGAACGGGTGGCCGACGATGGTCGTAGGGACCAACGAGGCGAGCAGAACGGCGGCGGCCAGACGCGGAAACCAACCCAGAGCGAGGGCACTGCCAGCAACCACCATCGTGGCGCCGTTGAGCACGACGGCACGCTCTGGCTGAGGAACGCCAAAGCGTGCGACCCGCGCCGGGCGGCCTCCGGGATTAAGAAAGGCGTCTGCTCCCCCTTTGATGAAGATCACTGCCAACAGTGAACGTGCCAGTGCTCGGATCATAGGTGTATTTCATCTCCTCTCTCTCGCGCTAGCGTGCGCAGTGGGTGTATGCATGGAGCAAGAGCCAGGGGCTGTCAAGCTCGCTCGCCCCTCTCTCTTCTTTCATTGTAGTCCGTTGGCTCACGGCGCTACCAGTCCAGGCCCTGGACTGGTAGCGGACGGCTCATTTGCAGGAGAGGCGAGTTGCGAAATATAATACTCACCCAGGAGGATGTATGGGCGCGGAACTACGGATCATCCCCATCACAGGTATTGGCGAAATCACCCCAGGGAGTGACCTGGGGGTTATCATCTCTGCAGCTTTGCAGGCCCAGGGGTTGGCTCTGGCCAACGGCGACATCCTGGTAGTCACCCAAAAAATCGTCTCGAAGGCAGAAGGGCGACTGGTTTCTCTGGAGGAGGTAATTCCTTCGCCTTTCGCCTTGACGATTGCGCGCGAGACTGGCAAGGACCCCCGCCATGTCGAGGTGATTCTGCAGGAGACACGCCGGTTGGTGCGCATGGACCGCGGGGTACTGATCTGTGAGACCCATCACGGCTTCATCTGTGCCAATGCCGGGGTGGATGAATCCAATCTTGCTGATCAGCATCAGGTGAGCCTCTTACCGCGTGATCCCGATCATTCGGCGCACTTGCTGCGGGAGCGCTTGCTCTCGCTGGCGCCTTCTACGGCCCCCCACTGGTCGCCGAAACACGAGCCGCTAGAGGAGCTGGCGGTCATTATCTCCGACACCTGGGGGCGACCCTGGCGCAATGGCCAGGTCAATATGGCGATCGGTGTGGCCGGGCTGGCCCCGATCAGGGACTATCGCGGCGAGCCTGATGCCTATGGGCGCGAGCTGCGCGTCAGTGCCATTGCGGTGGCCGATGAGCTGGCGGCGGCTGCCGAGCTGGTGATGGAGAAGAGCGCTGGCGTTCCCGTTGCGCTGATCCGTGGCTATGCCTTTCTCCCCGCAGAAGACGGGGTCAGACCATTGCTGCGCGATGCCGCCAGCGATCTGTTTCGTTAGTCATCCGCCGGACCTGGCCGGAAGACCATTGCCAGCTCTGCCAGGCGTGCCTTGCCCCTTGCCCCTGATGGCGATCAGGCGAGCTGCCTGGAATGGACGGGGTGCCTGCTGTCGGGTCAGGTCGGCCTGATGACACACACAGAGAAGGTAGAGCGAACAAGCCGTGACAACTGCCTGCGAACGAGCTGTGACTATCTCCCAGCGAGCCGGTGACCTGCTGACGCTGCTGCGCAGCCGACGCAGTGTGCGCGCACTTCAGGAGCGCCCGGTTCCCGAACCCCTGCTGGAGCAGGTCTTAGAGGCTGCTCGCTGGGCCCCCTCACCGCATGGCCGACAGCCCTGGCGCTTCGTCGTCTTCAGTGGATGGGAGCGCAAGGAGCGGCTGATTGAGCAGATGAGTGCGGCCTGGGAGGCTCAGCTGCGGCTAGACCAGCAACCAGAGGAGATCATCGCTGTGCGTCTGGAGAAATCGCGCCAGCGCATCCGGCAGGCCCCGGTCCTGATCCTTCCCTGCCTGTACCTGGAGGATCTGGATCGCTATCCCGATGTCGAGCGTCAAGAGAACGAGCGCATCATGGCGATTCAGAGCCTGGGAGCAGCCGTACAAAATATGCTCTTGATGGCCTACGAGCTGGGCCTTGATACGGGCTGGATGTGTGCGCCCCTCTTCTGCCCCGCGGTCGTCTGCGAGGCTCTCGATCTGGACCGGCGCCTGCAGCCCCAGGCCCTGATTACGCTGGGCTACGCCGCTGCTGACCCCAAACGGCGGCCTCGTCTGCCCCTGGAGACCCTCGTTATTCGTCTCGATAGTCAGAGTGGGGCCGGGCAGCCAGGACAGTGAGCAGAGCGAGGGGCGTAGAGATAAGCGGGCAGCCCGTGCTGCAGCTCGATTTCGAACCAGCCAGAGCCAGAGCAAGAGAAGAGAAGGGAGCAGCAAGAGAGCCATGATCGTTGTGCTCGCTGGCGGCGTTGGGGGAGCGCGCTTTCTCCAGGGCGTCGTCCAGGTGGTCCCGCCTGCAGAGGTGACCGCCATCGTCAACACGGGCGATGATCGCGAGTTCTACGGATTGCATGTCTCGCCCGACATTGACATCGTGATCTATACGTTGGCCGGCATCGTTGACGAGCGCCACGGCTGGGGCATCCGAGATGACACCTATCATGTCATGCAGCAGCTCACCCGCTATGGTCACGAGGACTGGTTTCTGCTGGGGGATCGTGATCTGGCGACGCACATCCATCGTAGCCAGCGTCTGCGCCAGGGACAGACGCCCAGTGAGGTGACCGACGAGCTGCGTCGCCTCTTTGGGCTGACGCTGCGTATTCTTCCCATGAGCGATGACCCAGTGGCGACGCATATTCAGACCCCCGTCGGCCTGTTGCACTTCCAAGAATATATGGTGAAGCGCCGCTGTCAGGACGAGGTGCAGGGCGTCGTCTTTGTGGGCGTTGAGCAGGCCCGGCCAGCTCCTGGTGTTCTCGAGGCCCTGCGTCAGGCCGAGGCCGTGCTGCTTGCCCCGAGCAATCCCATCGTCAGCATCGGAAGCATCCTGGCCCTGCCCGGCGTGCGCGAAGCATTGCAGGCAACCTCTGCCACGGTGGCCGCCGTCAGCCCCATCGTGGGAGGCTCCCCGCTCAAGGGGCCAGCGGACAAGCTGATGCGCGGTCTCGGCTACGAGGTCTCTGCCCTGGGCGTGGCCCGCTGCTACGCTGACTTTCTGGATGTCATGGTCATTGATCAGCAGGACGCGGCCCTGGCCCCGGCCATCGAGGCCCTGGGCCCGCACGTGCTGGTCACCGATACGATTATGCGTGACCAGGAGGCCAAAGCCCGCCTGGCGCGCGAGGTGCTGCAGAGCTGTGCACGCGCTGTCTAGTCCGAGAACCAGCTGTTCGGGAGTGGCGACTACTGTGGCGGCTCACCCAGCACACGAGCAAAGCACAGAGCAGGCGGGGGCCTTTCTGTCCAACTGCGGCGCGCTGATCCCAGTGAAAGCCTTAGCGGCAGCCAAGGGCCGGCTGGCAGGGTATTTGACGCCAGCCGAGCGCGCCCAGCTGGTGTTGACCATGCTCCACCACGTGGTGGCTGCCCTTCAGGCCACTGGTCGGTTCTCCAGAATCGTGGTGGTGAGCGCCGACGAGCGCGTGCGCGCCTGTACAGTCAGGTGGGGAGCAGAGGGATGGCCCGAAGCACAACCGGGCCACAATGCCGCCCTGGAGGCCGCGGCCCAGCGCCTGCAAGCAGAGGGAGTGGCCGCCTTGCTCACTATCTCCGCCGACCTGCCCTGGCTCAAGACCGAGGAGGTCACAGCGCTGCTGGCCCAGGCCCAACGCTATCCCGTGGTGCTGGCTCCGGCCCACGATGGCCAGGGCACCAATGCCCTGCTCCTGCGTCCTCCCCTGCTGGTGCCCTATCTATTCGGAGAGCAGAGCCTGCAGCGCTACTGTGAGGCAGCCCAGCGTCGCCGCCTCGCCTACTGTCGCTATGAGAGTCCAGGGCTGGCTCTCGACATCGATACACCGGAGGACCTGCAGCGCTCGGGCCTGGCTGAGCGCTGGCTGACCGCACGGTCCTCCTTGCACTGTCTCAGGGAGATGACACCATGCCAGTCGTTGGATATTCCGCAGCCTTAGAGCAGTTCCATCCCAGCGACCTCCTGCGCTGGTGCCGGGAGGCCGAGGAAGCCGGTTTTGGCGGCGTCATGGCCGCTGACCACTTTCATCCCTGGACGCCAACCCAGGGGCAGAGTCCCTTTGTCTGGTCCTGGATGGGCGCCCTCGGGCTGGCCACCCAGAAGCTCACCTTTGGCCCGGGCGTCACCTGCGCCTCCTACCGCTACCATCCGGCCATCATTGCCCAGGCCGCAGCCACCCTGGCGGCCATGTACCCAGGGCGCTTCTGGCTGGGGATTGGCACCGGCGAAGCGCTCAACGAACACGTCGTCGGCGGTGAGTGGCCCGAGGCTCCGATCCGCCTGGAGCGCATGATCGAGTCGATCGAGATCATCAAGCTGCTCTTCAGTGGCAAGAAGGTCCGCTACAGCGGCAAGCATCTGCGCATGGAGAGCGCTCGTCTCTACACCCGCCCGGAGACGCCGCCCCCAATTCTGATAGCGGCCTCCGGCCCCAAGGCGGCAGAGACCGCCGGACGGCTGGGCGATGGGCTGATCACACCGGCAGCCCCGCCTGAGAAACTCAAGATGCTGCTCGAGCGCTTCGAGAAGGGAGCGCGCGAGGCCGGCAAGGACCCCAGTACGATGCCGCGCCTGCTCCAGCTGCATGTCTCCTGGGCCCCCACCTACGAAGAGGCCGCCAACAACGCCCTCAAGGAGTGGCCCAACGGCGGCATCAAGGCCCCCAAGCAAGATATTCGCTCGCCGGAGGACTTTGAAGCCTTTGCCCAGCTGGTGCGTCCCGAGGACTTCCAGGGCCGCGTCTTGATCTCAGCCGATCTAGACGAGCACCGACGTCATATCCAGAGCTTCTTTGATCTCGGCTTCGACGAGGTCCATGTTCATAACGTAGGACGGGACCAGAGCAGTTTTATCAGAGCCTACGGCGAGGCCGTTATTCCAGCCCTACGCCAGCCGGCAACAACCTCGCGGCAGGCTCCTACCTCCTGAGAAGGTGGATTGCCTTTACTGACTCAGCCAGCGAACGGGTGAACACTTACCTGACCAGCCCCCAATTCCTGGCCACGGTCGGAACTGGCCGCCAGGGGCTGGGCTGGGGGCTGGCATGACCAGCATCTGTCAGCACAATGGAATGAAGGAGGCAGACAATCGATGGCTGCGCTCTCAGAGCGCGCACGCGCCTTTCTACAAGAGAAGCCGCGCTTTGGCGTCCTCGGTACAGTGAACGCCGACGGCTCTCCTCATCTGACCACCATGTGGTTTCTGCTCGATGGGGACGAGATTCTTATGAATACGAAGGTGGGACGGGTGAAGGAGCGGAACATGCGCCGTGACCCGCGGGTCTCCCTGTGCGTTGAGGATGGCTATCGCTACGTCACCATTAGCGGTCGGGTGCGCTTCATCGAGGACCCGACGACGGCTCAGGTCGATATCTATCGCCTGGCATGCTACTACGATGGCGAGGAACAGGCCCGTCTGCAGATGGAGCACTTCAGCAGGGAACAGCGTGTGACCGTGCGGCTCTCTTGCGAGCAGGTCCTCGAACGCCTCTGAGCACCCTGGTCAGGGGCCAGCCTTCGGAGGGTGAGGCCGCAGCGGCGGTTGGAAGGGAAGGAGAGGAAAAGAAAAGGTTGCCCTGCCCGGAGTGGAATGCGAAGGAGCAGACCAGGGAAGCAAACGGGGGGAAGCCAGAGCAATGGAACGGAACGTGTTTCCATTCTCTGGCCTCCCCCCGTGGCATGGTAGGGAGGCTGTGGTGTGACCTTTCAGGCTTCGGTCATCAACGACCCTTTGCGGCTTACGAGGTGACCTCTGTAGCCGGGGCTGGAGCCTCGACAGCTGGAGGTGCCTCGGGACGCCTGGCGGGCTGCTCACCGAGCTGGCGCGGACGCCAGACACGAACATACTCGGCCAGGAAGTAGGAGCCGATCACCAGGATCGCCGCCAGAGCCTGGGCCACGAGCCCCTCAACGTTGGGGAAGACCGCGAACCAGAGACCCATCCAGTCGGGAATGGGCAAGGGAACAGGGGTAGTACTGAGCCAGCCAGCAAGCTGCATTTCCTGAACGCTCTCGCCCACCATCACGATCAATACCACGCCCAGCATCACGCCTGTCAGAACCAGCATCCGCTTGTAGGGGAGCCGATGGTGAGCCAGGAACGTCAGCGCTCCAACCGTGGCCGTGAAGGCCAGGCCAATCAAGACGCCAATGAGCACGATGCCTGAGCCGACTTGCATGCGCAGATTCTGCAGGAAAAGCACAACCTCGAAGCCCTCACGATAGACCGAGGTGAAGCCTAGAACGACCATCCCCCAGACAATCCGCGCTTCCTCGTCTTCGCCCAGACTCAGCAGGCTGCGTCGTCGGCGATTATGGAAGGAGATCCACCCGGTCCAGTAGACACGGTGGAAGAACCAGTTCATGATAATGAGGAGAACAATGACCGCCAGCAGACCAGTGGCAGCCTGGATGTGCAGCTCGGGAGCGCTCACCTGACTGAGAATGCCAACCACCACGAACCAGGTGATCAGGCTCGCCAGAAGCGCTAACCCGGCCCCAACCGCAATCGGGCGGCGGTATTTGTCGTGCTTCCCCATCATGCTGGCCGTGATCGCCGCCAGCACGAGGATGGTTTCCAGCCCCTCCCGAAATACCAGCAAACCAGTATCCAAAATAGCTGCGCCCGGGCTCAGATGCGGTACAGTGGGGTCGGGATTACCTTGCGCCGTGATGCCCTGCCAGACAAGCGCAGTGACAACCACCAGTCCAGCCAGCAGGAGTACTGCGCGAACGATCCGCTGTAGAAGACTCCCGGTAAAGTAGGCTTGTAGGTACCTCACTCCAGCAAGTCCTTTCGTCTCTTCCTTCTTCTTCTGTCTACCCGGTGGTGACGTGTCTCGTCGCTTCGCTATCCGCTTACTGTCCTCCTGCCTCACAGTATTAGGGCAGGCTAATATCTTAGTTATGTACTCGGATATTAGCATGGGCTAATCACTTTTGTCAAGGGGCAGGCTGGCTTTCGTGACGCTCCTCCGCATCATTACCGAGGCGTGCATTAAAAATCCGTTAAAATTGAAGGCCACACACTATCTCGATATATTCGAATTGACATATACAGCCCCTCTTTTCTAAACTGAGAAGTGTTTTGAGCCAGAGCCGCCTATCCCGCAGAGGCACTGGAGGAAGGACGTGGCGGCAGAAACGAGCAAGGGAGGAAAGCATGCCCTGGTGGTTTTTCCGACGTCAGCGTGCTGAAGTGCCCGCATCTCCTGTTCCAGACAAGGAGAGCTCACCGTTGGTGCAACCCCATTCTTGGGCTGGTGAGGTTGCCTTACCGCGCCTCAGTGAGGCCGATGAACGTCGTTACCTGGACGAGCAGCCCTATGTTCTGCCCAAGGATCTGAAGGAAGTCAGTCGGCTAGACTTTCAGCACTATGTGCTACGAGCTATCTTGAAACGGAACTACCTGGCCCCGATCCGCCAGCCGCGCCACATTCTCGACGTGGGTTGTGGCACGGGCCAATGGGCCTACGAGGTGGCCCGGGACTTTCCGCAGGCCACGGTGGTCGGGATCGACGTAGAGCAGGCGAAGAACTCGACGGCCCCCCCGCCCAACTACCGCTTTCTGGCCCATGATGTGCTCCAGGGACTGCCTTTTGCTGATAACAGTTTTGACTTTGTCCATCAGCGGCTGCTTCACTCGGCCTTGCCACTGGCAGCCTGGCCGGGGGAGATCAAGGAGCTGGTGCGAGTGACTGCCTCCGGGGGCTGGGTCGAGCTGCTAGAACTCCATCCAGAGGTGGTTCCTTCAGGGCCTGCCGGTCAGCGACTCCGGCAGCTGATCCTGCAACTGGTGGCGCTGCGGGGACTAGACGCCGAGGGGGTCGTAGCGCGTTCGCTGGATCTCTATCTGGCAGAGGCCGGCCTGGTTGAAGTGCAGCGTCATGTCGTCGCGGTGCCGCTAGGAGACTGGGGAGGGCGGATCGGCTCGTTGCTGGCACTCGATTTCCGCGAGGTGGCTCTGGCCATGTGTGGGCCGGTCACTGCCCGCCTGGCGCTCCCGCGCGAAGACTATCTGGGGCTGCTTGAGGCTACGATCCAAGAATGGAACGAGCTGAAAGCCTGCCATCATTTTATTGTCGCCTACGGGCGTAAGCCCTGAGTGCCAGTCGGGTGACCAGTCGTTGGGCGAGAGAGCTTTCTCTCGTAAGGAAGTGCTGTGGATGACGAGTGAGCAAGACTGGTCCATCCTCGCTCGTCCGCCTGCTTTACTACTTTACAGACCCCAGAGAGCAGTCTGTACGCTGGCTGGGGGGGCTGGCCTCTTGTCGCTGGAGCGGGGCAGAGGTGGATGGATAAAAGAGCAGAACCAGCGCAAGAGGTGTCTGCCCAGAAGGAGCCCAAGTTATGGCGAATCATCGACCTGGTCCAAGCAACATGTATCGGACAAGACGGATGGTTATGCATAGCGAGATGCGCGTGAGAAAGGAGGAGCCATGCCCTGGTGGTTCTTCAAGCAGGGAGGGGGGGGCGAACCAGAGCAGCAGAAGGGAGAGCCAACAGCAGGAGCCGGGCAGCTCATGAGCGGCAGCGCCGGCTGGGGTCCGACCTACCGGCTGCCCCAGCCCAAAGGTTGGCGCGAGATTGACCGGCTTGATCTCCTGCACTATGCCCTCCAGGCGGTGCTGCAGGCCAACTATTTGGCCCCCATAGGCAAGCCGCGCCACATCCTCGACACCGGGTGCGGAACCGCCCGCTGGGCTTATGAACTGTGTCAGGAATTCCCCCAGGCGACTGTCATTGGTCTCGACCTGGAGCCAATCAGGTCGACAGCCCTCCCACCACCCAACTTCCGCTTTGTACGGGCCAATCTCCTGGATGGTCTTCCCTTTGCCAGCAACAGTGTTGACTTTGTTCACCAACGTCTGATGGCACTCTCCCTACCCATTACCTGCTGGCCGGTCCTGGTCAAAGATCTCGCGCGCGTCACTGCTCCTGGCGGCTGGGTTGAGCTCGTCGAAGGAGGCGCAGAGATTGCGCCCGCTGGCCCGGCGACTCAAGAGGTCTTCTCCCTCATCGGGCACTATCTGCAAGCCCGCGGCCTGGATGGACAGGGGAACGTCGCGCGCTCCCTGGTACGCTATCTTGAAGAGGCGGGTCTGAGCACTGTCCAGCAGCGCACTGTCTCCCTGCCAGTTGGCGAGTGGGGAGGCCCAATCGGCCACCTGATCGCCAGGGATTTCCACGAGACATTTCTGGCGCTCCGCGAGCGCGTGGCCCAGCGTTTCCAGCTCCCCGCTGAGGCCTTTGTGGCCCTGCTCCAGAGTATGCAGCGTGAGTGTCGTGATCTGCGGACCTGCTATTCCTTCACCGTGGCCTACGGGCAGAAACGCTAATCCCACTGCCAGACGACAGGTCGGCTGGCTCCTCAACCAGAGCGGAGGGAGCGGTACAGCGCCAATGGCTGGGCGCTATAGCTAATCCAGAGGCCGCTTGGCGTGGTCCAGGTGGCTGTGGCGCAGTAGCGAAAACCGGCAGGTAGACCCGCCGGGGCAGGCTGCTCGACCAGCTGCTGATTCAAACGCTCTTCGAAGAGAGCCGCCAGACCGGTCACCGGCAGCCCGCCCAGATCGGCGCGCAGCACATGCACCTGGAGGTGGCAGGTCTCGACTATCGGCTGGACTTGCAAGAAGAAGGGGCGCGTCAGCGCGATACCGGCGAGAGTCAGCGTCTCCTCACCCGTGATCTCGATCAGGCGCCCAGGCTGGGGTCTGACACGCACCTGGCTCACCTGGCCTGGCAGGCCGGCGCGGGGAAGATTGCGCGTCACGAGGGCCGTCAGATAGGCAGGAGAGAGCTGGATCACCAGATCGCTTCCACCGGTGGAAGGCGATGGAGAGGGAAGAGGAGAGCGATCCAGGCCGAGGAAGAGCAGTGCCACCAACCAGAGGGCCAAGGCGCCCGTGAGCAGACCCAGGAAGAACGTTCCCACCGGGAGCCAGCGCCGAAGGCGGCGCTGCACCGGCGCTGAGGGAGGTCGTGGCTCCTCTGCCTCGGTGTCGGGCAGCAGGTCGGGGAGTTGCCTGGTCGGACGTGCCCCGCGAGCGAGGGCGGGCTCCGTCTCACCCAGTTCCCAGATCGGCGGATCATCCAACAGATGGCTTGCCTCCACAGGCTCTACAAAGGCAAGGTCGGAGAGGTCAGCAGCGCTCTCGAAGGGAGGGGGAGAAACGGTCTCAGCGGCTGAGTCGGCCTCGTCGTCATCGTCGGCGCTGGCCTTACTGAACCAGGACATGGCTGGCAACACTCCTTTTCGTAAGCAAACCTGCACTGTATCATAGCCGTTCGCCCCCGGCTACGCAAGAGGCCCTCTTTTTGGGCAGATTGCACAAAAGAGGGGCCCTCGCTTTCAGACAAAGTGCCCGTAGTCTCAGCAGCAAGGGGGAACGTATCATAGAACCAAGGAGGGGGGCTGACCTCGACTGAGGCTGGTAGGGGAAGGGCAGGCAGACGAGCAGGCAGATAGGCAGGCGGAAGCGCGCAGGCGGATCAATGAGGCAGCTGCCCTGGATGGCGTGCTGACTATCAGCGCGCCTTGGAATCAGTTCAGCAGGATAGTGACTAGCAGTCAGCACTCAAGAGCACGGAATGGCGACGAGAGCCGAAGGCGTGTCCGGCAAAGAGGCTGGGGAGAGACCAGTAAAGAGGAGAGTTCGACGGCATGACACCTGAAGAAGTTCTGCAATTTGCCAAGGAGCGCGGTGCCAAGATGGTAGACTTCAAATTTGTGGATCTACCGGGCACCTGGCAGCATTTTAGCGTCCCCTTACATGAGCTGGACGAGGAGACGTTTGTCGAGGGAAAGTACTTTGACGGATCAAGCATCCGTGGCTTCCAGACCATCGACGACAGCGACATGCTGGTAATCCCCGATCCAGATACAGCCTTCATGGACCCTTTTACCAGCGTCCCCACGTTGAGCCTCATCTGCACTGTCGCCCACCCAGGGCCGGGCGCGCATAAGCAGCCCTATAGCCGCGATCCACGCACGATTGCGCGTAAGGCGGAGGAATACCTGCGCTCGTCCGGGATCGCTGACGTGAGCTACTTTGGCCCCGAAGCCGAGTTTTTCGTGTTTGACAACGTGCGCTTCTCCTCGACCCAGAATGTGCAGTACGCCGAGGTCGATTCGGATGAGGCGCACTGGAATAGTGGCCGCAATGGTGGCGCCAACCTGGGCCATCGTCTCCGCCCGAAAGAGGGCTACTTCCCGGTTCCACCCAGCGACACGCTGCAGGATCTGCGCAGCGAGATGGTCCTGACGCTGGAGGAGCTGGGCGTTCCGGTCGAGGCCCAGCACCACGAGGTCGGCGGCGCCGGCCAGTGTGAGATCGATATTCGCTATAACACCCTGGTCAAGACCGCCGATAACCTGATGATCTACAAGTATGTGGTGAAGAACACAGCACGCAGGCATGGGAAGACGGCGACCTTCATGCCGAAGCCAATCTTCGGCGACAACGGCTCCGGCATGCACGTGCACCAGA
Organism: Thermogemmatispora onikobensis; assembly: GCF_001748285.1. Classification (NCBI taxonomy): domain Bacteria; kingdom Bacillati; phylum Chloroflexota; class Ktedonobacteria; order Thermogemmatisporales; family Thermogemmatisporaceae; genus Thermogemmatispora; species Thermogemmatispora onikobensis. The sequence goes on from NZ_BDGT01000001.1 coordinate 132,712, forward strand.
GCCTGTGGAAGGGTGAGCGCCCGCTCTTCTACGACCCCGAGGGCTACGCCAGCCTCTCCCAGACGGCACGCTACTATATCGGCGGTCTGCTGACCCACGCTCCCGCGCTGCTGGCCATCGCTGCCTCGACGACCAATAGCTACAAGCGACTGGTGCCCGGCTTCGAGGCCCCCGTCAACCTGGTCTTCTCGAAGGCTAACCGCAGCGCCGCTGTGCGTATTCCCAATACCGATTGTCCATCGGCCAAGCGCATCGAGTTCCGTCCGCCCGATCCGACGGCCAATCCCTATCTGACCTTCGCTGCTTTGCTGATGGCTGGCCTTGATGGCATCCGCCGCCAGATCGAGCCCAGCGAGCACGGCTTCGGGCCGGTCGACCGCGACCTGTATCACCTCTCCCCGGAGGAGCTGCGCGAGATCGGCTCGGTCCCGGGCTCGCTGGAGGAGGCGCTCAAGGCTCTGGAGGATGATCATGCCTTCCTGCTGGAAGGCGGCGTCTTCACGACCGACGTGCTCGAACACTATGTTGAACTGAAGCGCACTCAGGTCAATGAGGTGCGCATGCGCCCCGTGCCGATTGAATTCGCCCTCTACTACGACGCCTGATCCTTCTGAGCTGATCGTACGCACAAGCGAGCGGACCCCGGGATGCTGGAGCTGAAGCAGTGTCCCGGGTCCGTTCTTTTTCTCCTCGCCCCATTCCTCTGCGGTACGGCCCTCGCGGCGCCGGCGCTGCCTGCCCGGCTGACTGGCCTGGCTCTGGCTGTGATATAATTAAATGTCTATCCTACCCACGCGGTATGATGTCATCCTCGCTCTGTCTGGAGAGGCGCTCTATGGACCCGCTTGTTGATAGCTATGGCCGGCGCATTCGCAATCTGCGCATTTCTATCACCGATAAGTGCAATTTCCGCTGTACGTATTGTATGCCCGCTGAAGGGCTGCCCTGGCTGAAGAAGGCCGAGATCCTCACCTACGAGGAGATTGAGCGGCTGGCCCGCCTGGCGGTCTCCATGGGCATTGAACAGATCCGTCTGACCGGTGGCGAACCACTCGTGCGCCGCGATGTCCCCGATCTGGTGCGCCGGCTGCGCCAGATCGAGGGCCTGCGTAGCCTCAGTCTGACGACCAATGGGGTGCTGCTCAAGCAGCTGGCCCATCCGTTGGCGGAGGCTGGCCTGACACGCATCAATGTCAGCCTCGATTCGCTGCTACGCGAGAAGTTTGCCCGTCTGACACGGCGCGATCAGCTCGACCGTGTGCTGGAAGGGCTGGAAGAGTTGGAAAAGTATCCGACCATTCGTCCCATTAAGATTAATGCGGTGGCGATGCGCGGTTTCACCGAGGAGGAGGTGCTCGATTTCGTGCGCCTGGCCCGGCGCAAGGGCTATGTGGTGCGCTGGATCGAGTTTATGCCTCTCGATGCCGATCAGATCTGGCGCAAGGAGGATATTCTGACGGGCGCTGAGATTCAGGCGATTATCGAGGCCGAGTACGGCCCGCTGGTGCCGATCCAGGGTGATCCCTCCGAAACCGCCCGCCGCTATACCTTCAGCGATGGCGTCGGCGAGGTGGGCTTTATCAATCCTGTCAGTGAGCCGTTCTGCTCCACCTGCGATCGCATCCGCTTGACCGCCGATGGGCAGCTGCGCACCTGCCTCTTCGCGACCGAAGAAACCGACCTGCGAACGCCGCTGCGCTCGGGTGCTTCTGATGAGGAGCTGATGGCGATTATCCGCCGCGCTGTCTGGCACAAGGAGCTAAAACACTATATTGGCGATAAGCGCTTCAGGCGCGCGAGCCGCACGATGTCTATGATTGGTGGGTAAACACTTCCTCGGCCCCTGCGCGCGAGTCTGGGCGTGAGAGGAGAAGGTCAGTGCTGTCTCTGCTTCCCGGTGTGCCGTATGCCCTCGGGGCTGCCCTTGCCTCCCTGAATATGGTAGACTGGTGGCGCAGTGGCGCCTGCTGCTGCTGGCAAGCGAAGGAAGGCTGTGCGCCTGACCAAGACAAGACGGTCCAGACGAGCCAAACTGCTTGTAGGGGAGCGCCCGCCGTCTGTTGGTCGGCAGTCTGAGCGTGCTCTCTCCGTCCCAGGGCTGGCACGGGTGAGCAGGTAAAGAGAGGGCGGGGCCTCCCTCAGCGAGCGCAAGGCGACCACCCCACTATCCGTCACACATGAGCGAGCAGAGGAGGAGAGTGCGCATGGCACAGCGATCCGCCGAGGAGTTGTTTCACGAGCTGCAGGGTGAGGAGCACGACGGCTTTGTGGCCATTCATGTCCCGGTCCAGCGTTCCCCCGCAGGCGTTCCCTACCTGACCGCCCCGGGGGTAGTGCTGTTGGCTCGTCCGCAGACGAACCTGCAGGGCCTGGCCCCGTTTTTAGAGGGCTTTGATCCGTCCTATCGCTTCCAGGAGTATGTTGCTGATCCGACGGTGTTGCCCGATGGGGCCCAGCTCTGCAAGGTGGCGGGCCAGACCTGCTATCTGAGCTTTGGGCCGAGGCGCACGCCGAACGCCCAGGCCAGGCGGTATTTCGATCATCTGAAGGAGTCGCGCCACGGCTCGGTGCTGGAGCACGCCACCTTTAGCTTTTTTGTCTACGGCATCTCGCGCAGCGTGACCCACGAACTGATCCGCCACCGTGCCGGCTTCAGCTATTCGCAGACCAGTCAGCGCTTTGTCGATGGGCGCACACTCCGCTTTGTTGAGCGTCCCGAGTATCGTCAGGATGAGCACCTGCACCGCCTCTTTGTGCAGCGCATCGAGCGCGCCGCAGCTGAGTATGCCGAGCTGAGCGAGTATCTGCTGGCCCGCCAGCAGGCCGGCGATCCTTTGTTGAGCGCGGAGGCGCGCACGGATCTGCGCAAGCGCGTGCAGCAATGCTCGCGTTCGCTGCTGCCCAATGAGACAGAGGCGCCGCTGGTGGTGACAGCCAATGCCCGGGCCTGGCGCCATGTGATCGAGGAGCGGACCGCGCCGCATACCGAGATCGAGATCCGCGAGCTGCTGGTTCGCATCTTTGTCTGCCTGGCGCTGGTCGACCCTATCCTCTTCGGGGACTATGTGCTCGAGGGCCTGCCAGACGGGACCTATAGCGTACGCACACCCTATGAGAAGGTGTGAGAGGGCAGCCGAGGCGGCGTGCTGGCAGGGGACTAGAGCAGCGGATGGCGATAGAGACGGAAGCCGTCGTCGGCAGCGCGCTGCCCCGCACAGGTCGCGTCAGCAACAGCCTCCAGCTCACAGCGGGCGGCCAGCCGCTCCGAGGCCGGATCACGGCGTGGAAGCAGGACCTCGAACCAGAGCGGCAGCCCCTGCCGCTGGCTCTCGTCCTCTAGCTCTGTTCCCCAGAGCCGGGCCCGATTGAGGGCGCAAATCAGCAGCGCCCTTCCGCCACCGCGGCGGCGATGGTCTGGATGGACCGTGCCTTCGCAGCGCAGATGGTACCCTTCCCCATCGCGTACAAGATGCAACAGGGTATAGCCAATCAGCTCGCCCTCCACTCCTTCAAGCGTCCCTCCCTGTCCCCACGTATTCAGCTCATCGTCGTCGTCAAGCAAGACGAAGAGCGTGGGTCCCGGCTCATCGTCCTCAGCCTTCGCCCGCCAGTCCTCCCAGGCTGCTTGCGAAAAGAGACAGCCGTCGACCGTCTGAGCCTGTTGCTGGAGATCCCTGAGCTGCTCCAGGTCGCCTGATCGTGCCTCGCGAACGCGCACGGGCTTTCCCTCCCTTGCTGCCACTGCGGAGTTGGGAATGTGGTGCGTCTGCCTGGCCCATCTCGTCCAGGACGCCACACGGAGCGCCGAGCTGCCAGGAGAAGCCAGGCCGTACCTCTCCTATAATAGCGCGTTTTCTCCTCTGTGGGCAATGCTGACCGCGGCCTGCCTGTCGCTTTCCCACTTGCTGTCAAGATAGAGCCTGTCACCCGCTCTCACCCCCTCCCGCCGGCTGGCTGTCATATAATGTGGATTGTCTGCGCTCTCATCAATAGAGAGATTTCGATGTTTGTGGCAAGGAAGAGAGCGCGCTGCCACCAGAATAACCACCACTACCACCAGGAGAGCAAAGAAGGATGGTCTTGCGCGATTCTGCTGCTGCTCAGAGACTCCAGGCGATTCGGGAAGCCATGCCGGCAACGACTGCCCACACCTATTTGAATACCGGCACCTTCGGGCCATTGCCGCGCTGTGTGATTGAGGCCATGCACGAGCGGCTTCAGGAGGAATGGCAGGAAGGGCGTCTTGGGGCAGGGGCGCATGCTTCTCTGTTGGGGCACTACCAGGAGGCCAGGCGGCGTTGTGCTGAGCTCCTCAATGCCAGCGTTGACGAGATCGCCCTGACGGATAACACTGGTGAGGGACTCAACATCATTGCTTTTGGTCTCAACTGGCGGGAAGGCGATGAGGTGATCACGACGAACCACGAGCATATCAGTGCTCTGGCTCCCCTGTACCAGTTGCGCGAGCGCTATGGGGTACGCCTGCGTATTGCAGACCTGGGCGAGCGTGGGGAGCGCCCGGCAGAGGAGGAGATCGCCAGGCTGATCACCCCGCGGACGCGCCTGATTGTGCTCTCGCACGTTTCCTTTATGACAGGGGCGCGCTTCGACGTCAGCGCGGTGACGGCGCTGGGGAGGCGCCACGGGCTGCCGGTGCTGGTCGATGGGGCCCAGGCCGCAGGGGCGATCGCCGTCGATGTCCAGGAGCTGGAGGTCGATTTCTATGCCTTTCCGATGCACAAGTGGCTCTGCGGTCCCGACGGAACAGGAGGTCTCTATGTCCGGCAGACAGCCCTGAGCCAGGTGCAGTCGACCTATGTTGGCTACTATTCGCTCAAGCATGAACAAAGCGGCGCCTGGGGGCTCCACGAGACGGCGCAGCGCTTCGAGCTGGGAGGAAGACAGACAGCGGCCCTGGCGGGGCAGAGTCGCGTCTTGCGCTGGCTAGGCGAGGAGGTTGGCCATCGCTGGGTGCAGGAACGCATTGCGGCCCTCAACCGTTATGCCGCCGAGCTGCTCAGCGAGGTGCCGGGGGTCAGCGTGCTCACGCCCCAGCCAGGAGCGAGCGGCCTGCTCTCCTTCACCTTTACGCGGGCCGAGCCAGAGGCAGTTGTCCGTCGCCTGGCGGAGGAGCACAACGTACTGATTCGGAGTATTCATGAGCGTCAGGCGTTGCGTCTTTCGACAGGATTTTACAATACCGAAGAAGAGCTGGAACGGGTTGCAGCGATTCTCCGGGCCTGGCCCTAGTGGCCGCCAGAGAGAGCGACCAACGCGGGAAAAGGTGTCTCGGTTGGAAGGGGGAGGGCCCGCAGGGGTCGCCAGGTTGAGGGAGCAGAGAGGGGCTACTAACGAAGAACGCCCGTGAGCGCGGGTGAAGCGGCGACGTCCTACTTTCCCACGGGACTGCTCCCGCAGTATCATCGGGGCTGGAGAGCTTAACTTCCGTGTTCGGGATGGGAACGGGTGTACCCTCTCCGCTACAGTCGCCGATTCACCTGCACTCACAGGCGTCTGCGCTTGACGTCAGGTATAATAGCATAGCGTAGCCGCTCCTGTCAAGAGGCAAATTGCAGTGGGGGAAAAACTGGGAGAGGAGGCTGGGGCCGGGGCCACTGCCCTTTCTGGGTGGTGGAGCGGCTCCGGCCTCTCCTCGTTGCTGCCGAGGCGTGGGCAAGAAGACCGGCTGGTTTGTTCAGCCTGAGCGCTGGCGAGCTACCACGGCCTCTGCTTCGCTCAGGCGCAGTGAGGCCAGACGAGAAACGCTGTCACTGCCCATTGAGACGCCGTAGATGGCCTGAGCGGCGGTCATCGTTACCCGGTTATGGGTAATGACGATGAACTGAGTGCGCTCGGCCAGGCGCTTGAGGATATCGCAGAAGCGCGAGACATTGGACTCGTCGAGGGCGGCGTCGACCTCGTCCAGGAGGCAGAAGGGTGGCGGATTGATTTCCAGGAGTGAGAAGAGCAAGGCCGCCGAGACCAGAGCGCGCTCACCGCCGGAGAGCAGGGAGAGATCCTGCACCTTTTTGCCGGGGGGCTGGACAATGACCTCGACTCCGAAGGGGAGGCCGCTGCGGGCTGTGTTGGAGGCATCCTCTGAGGGAGGAGTCTCTCCGTCCTCCTCAGCGCTGTGGCCATTGCGGGCTGCCTGGCCACCTCCCCGGACCTGAGAGCCGCCGGGGGAGCCGTTGGTGGCGGAGTGTCCTCCAGAGCCATCCGGGGAGCGATCTCCTCCCTTGCTGACGACCAGTTCCAGACGGGCCTGGCCGCCGTTGAAGAGGGTCCGAAAGTGCTCGCGGAAGCGAGCATTGACGGCCTCGAAGGTGGTTTCGAACTGGCGCGTCATGGTGGCATCGAGCTGGCTGATGATAGTGTGGAGTTGTTCGGCGGCCTGTTCCATGTCGGCGATCTGGGAGCTGAGGAACTCGAAGCGCTGCCGCTCCTCCTCGTACTGACGTGGGGCATCGGGATCGCAGCCCCCAAGGGCCTTGAGGCGGCTGCGGGTCTGCTCGATCTGGCGACGGAGGCGGCGCAGCGTGGCCTCTTCATCGCGCTCCTGGCCGTCGCCCTCGGCCCCGGCTGGTGCGAGCTGGGGGAGAAGCTGGGCTAACTCCTGGGGGTGGCTCAGGCCCAGGTCCTCCTGGAGCTGACTCTGCAGGGCTTCGAGGGCATCGCGGGCCCGTTGGCTCTCCAGCAGGCAGCGTCGATAGAGAACCTCGCACTGACCGTGCGCCTGACGCAGCGTGGTCAGTTCCTGCTCGCTGGTCGTGAGCCGTTGCTCTAGTTCGCGCAGGGCCTGCTCGTGCTGCTGGACGAGTAGCCCAGCCTGCCGGGCCTGCTCACGGGCCTGGGACAGCTCGCTCTGCTGACGAGCGATGCTCTCGCGCAGGCGCTGCTGCTGCTCTTCGGCCTGGCGCAGGCGGAGCTGCTGCTGCTCAAGCTGGGTGCGCAGCTCCTGTTGCTGTTCCTGCACCTCTGCTACCTGGCGCTCCAGGGTCTTGGCTTCCTGGCGTTTGACGGCCATCTGAGTGCGTAGGCGACCCAGCTCCTCCTGCTGGCGACGATAGGAGGCGGCGCGCTCCTCGACCTGGGCCTGCAGCTCCTCAACCAGGCCCTGGAGCTCCTGCTGGGCCCGCTCGTGGGCCTGCACTCGCTCGCGAGTGGCCTGTACCTCCTGTTCCAGACCAGCGATTTCTGCCGCGAGCTGCTGCTCGACCGAGGTAGCCAGCTTCAGCTCGGTCTGGAGCCGCTCCTGCTCACGCTCGCTGTGGGCCAGCGCCCGGCTTACTTCCTGCAGGCGGGCTGCGTTTTTCTGCACCTCGCGCTCCAGGGCAGCCTGTTCGGCGCGTCGTCCTTCCTGCGCGCGCTGGATCTCGCTGATGAGGCCATTGAGGCGGTCGATATGGGCCTTCTGGCCCTCAAGCTGAGCCGGCAGCTCGCGTAGCTCGCGCTCATAGTGGAGAAGACCCCCTTGTTGCTCTCCCTGGGCGTCGCCGCCGCTCAGCCAGCCCGCCTGCAGCGAAAGCACTGCGCCTTTGCGCGTGACCAGGGCACGTAAGGGCCGCCCGGCCCAGGCGGTGAACGTCTGTGTCTGGGCAAGGAGCTGGGAAGCGGTGGTCAGGTCTTCCACCAGCAGAACGCCTGCCAGCAAACGGTAGCAGAGCGGCTGGTACTGATCTTCACTCTCGACCAGTTGCCAGGCCAGCCCGAGCACTGCCTGGCGTAGGGTGGGCGACTCCTCAAGAAGCCGCTGCAGAGCAGCCCGCTCTTGCTCGGCTTGGGGGGGAAGAGCGGGAGAAGCAGGAAGGCTGCCAGCGGGGGGTAGCTCCTCGTGAAGCCAGAGGAGCAAGGCGCGCCCGGCACGGCTGCGCTCCAGGTAGGCCAGGCAGTGCTCGGCCTCGGCGCGTGTTGTGACCACCACGCCTTGCAGGGCCTCACCGAGAGCGGCTTCGATGGCGCGCTCCAGTCCGGCGGGTGCCAGAACCAGGCGCGGAAGGGGGGCGAGCAGGCCCGGTACCTGCTCGCGCGGAGCGCGAAGCAAGGCGCGAACGCCCTCACTATAGCCGCTGAGATCGCGCTGCCAGGTGCGTAGCATGGCCAGACGGTCGGCCAACGAGCGGCGTGTCCGCTCGGCCTCGGCCAGCAGCCCCTTGAGGCGTTCCAGCTCCTGCTGAGCCTCCTGGAGGCTGCGCTGGAGCGCCTGTTTGCGCTGCAAGAGCTGCTGCTCCTCGTCGCGGGCCACTTGCAGTTGTGAGCGTTGCTCGGCCAGTCGCGTCTCCAGGGAACGCAGCGCCTGCTGCGCCTGGGCCAGTGCCTCGCGGCGCGCCGCCAGCGTGCGATTGCGCTCGCCCAGATGTTTCTGCTGGCGCCCCAGCTCGGTCTGGGTGGCGCCCAGCCGGGCCTGTGTCTGGATGAGGTCGTTCTGGGCAGCACGCAGCCGGCGCTCGTCCAGCTCGTAATCCTTCTGGGCGCGGGCGACCGTAGCCTCCAGGGAAGCCAGGGCCTGGGCTGCTTCGTCGAGGGCATCGCGGGCCTGTTCGCGGGCCTCCTCCAGATCGGTCAGGCGCTGCTGAGTGGCGATGAGGCGCTCGCGCAGCTGGCGCTCTTGGCGCTGCTGCTCTTCGCGCTGCCGCTGCAGGCCAGTCACCCGCTCCTCAGCAACGGCCAGCTCGCGTTCCAGACGCTGGAGCTGGCCGTTGGCCTCGCCGGCGGCCCGGCGAGCGGCGCTGATCTGTTGCTGGGCTGCTTGACGCTGGAGGAGCAGGTCAGCGCGCCGACGTTCGGCCTCAGCCACGTTCTGCTCTAGTTGCTGCAAGCGGGTGGCCTGTTCGCTCTCGGCGGTCTCGGCGCGCGTGGCAGCGGCCTGCAGTCGCCCCCATTGGAGGTGATACCAGGAGACCAGGGCCTGACGCAGCTCGTCCTGCAGCTGAATATACTCTTGGGCACGTCTGGCCTGCTCTGCCAGCGGTCCAAGGCGTGGCTCGATCTCGTTGACAATATCGTGAAGGCGTTGCAGGTTGCCCTCGGTCTGGCGCAGGCGCTGCTCGGCCTCTGCGCGCTGCACCTGGTAGGGGCGAATGCCGGCAGCATCCTCGAAGAGGCTGCGCCGCTCTTCGGGGCGCAGGCTCAGGGCGGCATCGATGAGGCCCTGCCCGATGACGGTATAGGAATCGTGACCGATGCGTGCCTGCGCCAACAGCAGCAGGACGTCCCTGAGACGTACTTTCTGCTTGTTGATCAGATATTCGTTCTCGCCAGAGCGGTAGCTGCGCCGCGTGACGGTGATCTCGCTGTACTCGGAGGGCATCCAGCCTGTGCTGTTGTCGATGGTCAGCGAGACCTCGGCCATGCCGAGGGCGGCTTTGCCATGCCCGCCGGCAAAGATGATATCTTCGCTCTTCCTGCCCCGGAGCTGGCGCATGCTCTGCTCGCCAAGGACCCAGCGAATGGCGTCAGCAATGTTGGACTTGCCGGCGCCGTTCGGCCCGACGACGGCGGTGATGCCCGGGCTGAATTCGAGGCAGGTGCGTGTTGCAAAGCTTTTGAAGCCAAGTAGCTCCAGACGCTTCAGATACACCGCTTGTTCCTGGTTTGTAGTACCACGGTTGGCTCGTGTGGTGTGTCCCCGATGATACCATAGCCGTGGGCCTGCCGTCGAGAGCGAGCGCCGGTCAGGGAGGCAATGAGTGAGTGAGCAATCAAACAAACAAGCAAGCTTATAAACAAGCTGGCAAGGGCAGACAGGGTGAAGGTGGTGGGACCTCTGGCGGCGCCGGTGGTGGTGCTGCTCTCCACAGCGGGCTTCCATGCGATATACTGTTCTCTATAGACCCGCGTCCGCGGGATGGCCTGCACTTGTGGAGGGGTGCTCGTGCGCGCGTGGTGCGCGAGTAGTATCACTGCCGTTTGATAAGAAGGAGTGCCGGGAGAGATGCTGCGCTGGTTGATCTGTCTGACGGGGTTGCTGGTCGTGGGCCTGGGGCTGGCGGTAGGCTGGCAATCGCACCAGGTTGCGTACCGCAGTAGCGGGCGAGCGGCAATTGCCCATTATCTGTCGGACCCGCAGACCCACGAGGGATATCTGCAGCTGGAAGGCAGTCCTACGCTCTATCTGCTCAGGGAGCAGGACTTTACGCCGCCTATCAAGGGGACGGCCACGCTCAAGGATCTGATGCTGGTGGCTGTGCTCTACCGTCCTGACGAGAGCACGGCGATTGATGTGCGCGCCCGGCTGGGAACCCATCTGGTTGGTTCGGCGTATGCTGTGGTGGCCGTAACGCTCTATGACCTGAATGGGGCCGTGACACAGAAGTTCACCAGCGCGCTCTACCGCCAGTATCCCCAGGGCTTTTACGAAAACGACTGGCCGCTGGGAGGGGGAGTGAGCCTGCTGGGGCTGCTCCTTCTGCTGGGGGGAGGGGTGAGTCTGTGGAGGCGGCGCGGGGAGCGAGGAGGTGGGCCGCAGACAACGCCGGGGCAGAAGACCCGGTCAGAGGGGCCAGCCCTGGCGCCGTTGGGGCCAGCGCTGCGCCTGCCGACCAGGCCAGGGCCAGGAGCGTCGGGCAGCGGTCACTCAGGTTTGAGGCCGCCCTCGGGACCCTCCTCGTTAGGGCGGCGGTCCTGAGTGCAGGGCCTGGCCTGGCTGGCTTGACACTGAACCTGGCTGTCTGCTATCCTGCAGGCAGAGGCACTACGGGCCGATGGCGAGCAGGAGGGAGCCAGCGTCTGAGCGCGGTGAGGCTGTGGCGAAGCTGTGGGCCTCGTCGGTGACCTTCTCAGACCTGAGCAGGGACAGAGGCCGCCCACTGGGGGTGTCGTTTCTCTCTCCCTGGGTCTGCTGGCTGCAGTCTCCTGGCTCACCCCTGGCAGGCGCGCATGTTCTTACTCTTTCCACTGCCGGCGCTCACCCGGACACTTCTGACAGCGCTGATCGCCTTGCTGACGCTGGTCGGTATCATGACACGGCCCTTTCGCTGGAACGAGGCGCTGATTGCGCTCTCCGGTGCGGTCCTTCTGTTGCTGCTTGGGCTGATCAGTCCCGTGACGGCACTGCAGACGCTGCTGGGCGATTGGAACGTCTTCCTCTTTTTTCTGGGCATGATGGCCTTATCCGCCTTCGCCGATCAGGCTGGCCTCTTCGACTGGCTGGCGATCGTCGCGGCGCGTCTGGCCCGACGGAGCGCGCGCCTGTTGCTGCTCAACGTCTTTCTGCTCGGCAGTCTCATTTCGATGGTCCTGTCGAACGACGCAACAGCGCTCATTCTGACCCCGGTGGTCTACACGCTGGTCACGCGCCTGCGACTGCCGGTGATCCCTTTTCTCTTTGCCTGTACCTTCATCGCTGATACGGCCTCCTTCCTCCTGCCGGTGAGCAACCCCATCAATATTCTGGTCCTTTCCCGCTTTCAGCTTGACCTCTGGACCTTTGTGCGACTACTCTGGTTGCCGGCGCTGGCAGCGATTGCCATCAACATCGGAGTCTTTTTCTGGCTCTATCGTCGGGAGGTGCGAGGGAGTTTTGACCCGAAGCGTCTCCCATCGGCCCAGGAGGCGGTGAAGGAGCCGGGCTACTTTCGCTACTGCTGCCTGGTGCTGGGAGCAGTAGCGGTGGCCTATGTGGTGGCCTCGGCCAGCGGCTTCCCGCTCTCCTGTGTTGCCCTGGCGGGGGCAGCGCTCTTGCTGGTGGGGGCGTTGCGCTGGCGGCAATTCAGACCACGCGCGCTGGCTGGTCACATCTCCTGGTCGCTCTTCGGCTTTATTGCAGGCATGTTCGTCATTGTCCAGGCCGTTGAAGGGACAGGTCTGACGCGCCTGTTTGGCGAACTGCTGCTGCGTCTGTCGGGAGGCAGTGCTCTGGGGGCCGTGCTGGTAGGAACGCTGGGGGCAGCGCTGGGGACGAATCTGATCAATAATGTGCCGATGGCGGTGGTGCTGAGTGCCTCGCTGCAGGCGCTCCACGGGCAGCTCTCGCCGGCGAGGCAGCTGGCTTTTGTGGCGGCGACCATCTTCGGCTGTGATCTGGGGCCGAATCTGACGACGGTCGGTTCGCTGGCGACCGTGCTCTGGCTCCTGATCCTGCGCCAGCGCCAGCTGGACGTCTCGGGTCTGGACTACTTTAAGGTGGGCATCCTGGTAACGCCCCTGATGCTGCTGGTCGGGGCCCTGCTGATCTGGCTGCTCCTGCCAACGTGATCCTGTTGCGACAGCTGCGCTTCCCCCCCTCCCTCCCTCTCTCCCTCCTTCCCGCTCTCTCCTTCAGCGCACGAGGAAGGGGGGGGAGCGCTGGTAGTGGCGACCTGGACTGCTGGAGTGCAAGAAACGGAGGTGTTGTGCTGTGTCTGCTGTGCGTGTGCTCTGTTGCCTTGACGGGGTGAATGCCGAAGTGTTGGGCCAGGCGCTGACCCGGCTGTGGCCGCTTGCTGGCGACCAGCTGCAGCTGGGCCTCCTCTATGTTAGAGACACGCGCCCGCTAGGAGAGCTGGAACGCAGGCGAGAGCGCTTCCTGCGCCCTCCTCATCTGCCACCGATGCGTCAGGAGCAGCTGCGGCAGGCTGAGCGAGAGGCGGCACAAGAAATTCTGCAGGAAGGAGCGCGCTATATGCGGGGGGCGGAGCTGCTGCAACGCGAAGGCAGGGCTGAGCAGGAGATTGTGCGCTGCGCCCAGGAGTGGGGGGCCAGCTTGATCATCCTCTGTGCCCGTTCGCCGCGGAGCGGGGGGGGACCTGAGCAAGGGCCGGCTTCGGTAGGCCGGGTGGCGCGCTTTGTCCTGGACCATGCAGGCTGTCCCGTCTTACTGTTGCGCGGACGGCTCCCCGCCGAGGCCACGGGGGCATCCTGAACGCGCTTCACAGCTGCACTGCTCCCCCGCGCCAGCTAGCATCTCTCTGGTCAGCCCCCCCTGCTTCGTCTTGAGCGGGCGGCTGCACGGGCTGCTTTCTGGGCTGCCCGCAACGGTGAGGCAGTGGCTGAGGCTGAAACAGCCTGTGCCCGCCGGGCGTGAAAGACTCTGGCGGCCTCTTCCCTCCAGCCGAGTCAGGTCAGCAGCAGTCAGCCAGCCAGGGGCCAGGGTCTCCCTCCCCCGAGGGTACCAGGAGGTTAGGAGGCTAGAGTCGCTGCTGGGAGGGAGCCGGGCTGGCTTGCGCAGTGACCTCTGCCGGAGGAAGTGGCTCTAGAAGGATTGTCTGCGCGTGATATAATCGTAAAGCGTTCGGAAATTTCGGTCACTACCGAAATAGGGCGCACCATTCCGGGCGAGAAGAGCCAGCACAGATGGCGCCACTCCAGCATTGGCCCCCCGGGGAGTGGCAGGCGATCCGCGCAGCCCGAGGCTCTTGCGCCATGCAGTGATTGTGAGATGAGCCTATGTCACACAAGCGTGAGGAGCAGCAGCCGGAGGAGAGAGCCGGGGCAAAAACGATACTCATTGTGGAAGATGACGACGGCATCGGCGCCTTCCTGGTCCAGGCAATTTCCCAAGAGACTCCGCACCGCGTGCTGCTGGTCCACGATGCCTTCCAGGCGCTCAAGGCGGTGCGCTCGATCAGGCCCGGACTGCTGATTCTCGACTATCAGTTGCCGGGGATGAACGGCCTTGAATTGTTCGACCAGTTACAGGCAATGGAGGATCTGGCCGCGATCCCGACCATTCTGGTCAGCGCGCGTTTGCCGGAGCAGGAGATTCGCCAGCGCCAGATCGTGGGGCTGAGCAAGCCCTTAGAGCTGGATGAACTGCTGGAGACGATCGAGCGGCTGCTTGGGGGTGACCCTGCCTCGCGCTAAGAGGGCCGTGCCAGTTCCCTTCCTCAGTCCTGGTCTGGCCTGGCCCTGCTGCCCTCGGTCATGGCAAGGCGCAGGTGAACGAGGCCGCTGCTGCAGCGAAGCAAGCGCTCGGTTGCTGACAGTGGAGTAGACGGAGGGGCGAAAGGGCGCCCTTCCTGGGGGTCCCACCACTGCAGCGCATCGCTCACCAGCAGCATTTCCTGCTGGTCCGAGACCAGGAGGGGGCCAGCCCAGGAAGCGACACCTCGAATAAAGTTGTAGACGTGGCGAGCCTTCCAGCGCCAGGCCGGCACGTGCAGATCCTCCGGTGAGGGGGCAGGTCGATAGCTGCCGTGCTGCTCATCCTGGGGTTCAGGTGCTGCCGTTCCCTGGGCGAGGGCCTGGACAGCGCGCACCAGAAGCTGGGCTCCGTGTTCGGCACAGCGACGTTCTAACTCCGCATAGCTGATCCCATCGGGCACACTGATCCGTTCCTGAGCCACAATCGGCCCGGCGTCCAGGCGTTCCTCGACCAAGTGCACGCTGACTCCTGTTTCACGCAGTCCCTCGCGAAAGACCCAGAACAACGGTTCTGGTCCGCGCAGGGCTGGCAGCAAAGACGGATGGAGGTTGACAGCGCCCAGGCGGGGCAGGGTCAGCAGAGAGGTGGGCAGGCGGCGTGGGAAACAGGCTATGCAGAGCAGATCGGGCTGGTACGAGGCCAGGGTGGCCCGCGTCTCCTCGGCCTGTAGACGAGCAACCTCCCAAACGGGGAGGCCGGCCCCGAGGGCCAGGGTCACTGGTGATGTTGTCAGGGAGCTGTTGACAATGGGCAGCAAAGGGCGGGCGCCGCGTTGCCGGGCAGGGGCCAGCAGAGGACGCAAAGGGGGACGGGGTGGGACCTGCTGGAGCTGGCTCGGGAGCGTGGGAGGAAGCGGTGGAGCGGGCACTACCAGTGCACAGACAGGAATGCCGGCCTGGAGGAGGGCCTGCAGTGGCAGAGCCGAAAAGATCCCCTCCATGCCGAAGAAGAGCACGCGCGGTCTCCCTGGGAAGGGAGCAGAAGGATCAAGCGTATTTGACATTGTTCTCAGCATTGGATACCATGTAGCCAAACAGCATTTTCAGGGAAAGCGTGGGGTATCTACCATGCCACGAATGGTCAACTGTGTCAAGCTGGGTCGTCAGCTCCCCGGGCTGGAGAAGCCGCCGATGCCGGGCGAGCTGGGCCAGCGGATCTACGAACAGGTCTCCGAGCAAGCCTGGCGCCTGTGGGAGACCCAGCGCACGCTGCTGATCAATCACTACGGTCTCAACCTGGCTGATCCCGAGGCACGCAAGTTCCTGCGCGAGCAGATGGAGGAATTCTTCTTTGGCGGCCAGGAAGAGCAGAAGCCAGAGGGCTGGGTGCCCGAGGACGCCGGGGTTGGCGTAGGGCCAGGGCGAAAAGGCGGCGGGCCAGCGCGCAAGAAATGAAAGCTCCTGGTGCCATTCTCTTGCTCTCCTGCTATGAGCTGGGCCATCAGCCCCTGGCTCTAGCCTCCCTGCAGGCCCGTTTGCGCGAGGCCGGCTATCAGCCCCGGGTGATCGATAGTGCGGTCGAGCCGCTCAGCGAAGAAGAGATCCGGGCAGCTCGTCTGGTGGCTATCTCTGTGCCCATGCACACAGCCCTGCGTCTGGGGGAAGTGCTGGCGCGACGCATTCGGGCCGCTCATCCCCAGGCTTATCTCTGCTTCTACGGCCTCTATGCGCTCCTGAACGCGGACTACCTCTTGCGCGAGGTAGCCGACGCGGTGCTGGGAGGCGAATATGAGGAGCCGCTGCTGGCGCTGGTAAGGGCCTTGGAGCGGGGGGAGGAACAGCCAGAGGTGCCAGGGGTAGGCACACGTCAGCAGCCCGCGGGAGCCTGGCTTCGGCGTCCGGCTTTCGTCGTGCCGCAAAGACAGGGTCTGCCGGAGCTGCAGCGCTATGCCCGGCTGGAGTGGAACGGCCAGTATCGGCTGGCAGGCTATACCGAGACGACGCGCGGCTGTAAGCATACCTGCCTGCATTGCCCCATCACCCCAGTCTACCGTGGGCGTTTCTTTGCCGTCCCCCAGGAGGTGGTCATCGCCGATATTCGCGCCCAGGTGGAGCAGGGGGCAGAGCACATCACCTTTGGTGATCCAGATTTCTTCAATGGCCCGACCCATGCGCTGCGCATCGCGCGGGCGCTGCACCGCGAGTTCCCGACGGTGACCTTCGACGCCACGATCAAGATCGAGCACTTACTCAAGCATCGTCACCTGCTGCCGGAGCTGCGCGATCTTGGCTGTCTCTTCGTTGTTTCTGCCGTAGAGTCGCTCAACGATGAGGTACTGCGCCATCTGCGCAAGGGGCACAGTGCTGCGGATGCGGTAGCGGCCTTTGAACTGATGGAAGAAGTAGGGCTGACCCTACGTCCGTCGTTGCTGCCCTTCTCGCCCTGGGAGACCCTGGAGAGCTATGTAGCGCTGCTCGATTTCTTTGAGGAGCGCCATCTGGTGGAGCAGGTGGACCCGGTGCATTTCTCCATCCGGCTGCTCATCCCTCCCGGCTCTGCCCTCTTGGAGAGCGAGGGCCGGCCCGGCTGGCTTGGTGAGCTGGATGAGGCCGCCTATAGCTACCGCTGGCGCCATCCCGACCCACGCATGGATCGCCTGCACGAGCGAGTGGCGGCTCTCGCCGAGGAGGCGGCTCAGCTGGGGAGCAATCCCGTCGAGACCTTTTTCCGGATCAAAGCGGAGGCCCTGGCCGCCTGCGGGCGTCCCTTCGACCGCGAGGCGGCCCTGCAGCGCTATGGGGTAGCCAGGAGACCGCCGCGCCTGACCGAAAGCTGGTTTTGCTGCGCAGAGCCGACCCAGGGCCAGTTCGGCTTCAACTCTTGTTGTGGTCCCGCGCGCCAGGAACAGAGCGCCGCGGCGGCATCGAGCGGTTGCTGCAGCGTAGGAACCTGAGCGTAGCAGATCTGCCAGACGAAGCGCGCCGTGCCCGCTCGGCCTATCCGGTCGTCTTGGCCGGGCCGAGCGGGGTGCGTGCAGAGGTTGCCAGGCTGCAGGTGGTGTCAGGGATGGGGTCAGGTGAAGACAGTAGTAGTGAGTACGGGGAGCTCGCGACGAATATCGAAGCGCAGGCAGCGATGGGCCGCGCGCAGGGCCTGCTCTACGGCAGCGGGAGACTCTCCCCGGGCGAAGATGAACCCCAGGTAGCTGGCGCCCTCTGGCAGCGGGACCAGCGGGTTGTTCAGGGGCGCAGTGATCTCCACCCCCGTGATGAGCGGGACCTGTTTGGCCTCCTCGATGCCCTGTACGCCCTTGAGGATGCCGGCCCGAGGGATAGGGATCATCATGACGCCGGCGGCCTCCGGGCGGCGCTCCAGCGAGGGCAGTTTTCTGCCCAGGGCGTGCCGTAGGATCAGCTCCTCCAGACACATGCCTGCGCCGAACTCCAGGATCGTCGAACACAGTCCCCCAATTGATCGCCCAGCGATCTCCAGCATCCACGGCCCCTGGTCATTGACGCGCAGCTCGGCATGGGCCGGACCTTCGCGCAAGCCGATCGAGGCCGCGGCCCGTTCGACACAGGCGCGGATGGCCTCCTGGACAGCGGGGGGCAGGCGCGAGGGGGTGACATAGATGGTCTCTTCGAAGAATGGCCCATCGAGCGGATCGGGCTTGTCGAAGAGCGCCAACACCTGCAGGTGTCCAGCTGTCAGCAGCCCCTCCAGGGCCACCTCGAAGCCCGGAATAAAGTCCTCAACCAGGAAACCAGTAGTTGCTTCATCGAAGCCCTCAGCGAGCACAATGCGCTTGAGGCGATAGAAGGCCCTCACGAACTCCTCGGGCGTATTGGCCCGAATGACGCCACGGCTGCCCGAGAGACGCAGGGGTTTGAGCACGCATGGATAGCTGACCGTGCGCGCCACAGCCGCGGGATCGGCGGTCAGTGGAAAGTGGCGGAAGACTGGGCAGGGAACGCCCCCAGCGGCCATGCGCTGGCGCATCAGATACTTATCACGCGCCGCCTCGGCAGCGGCGGGCGAGTTGCAGGGCAAGCCCAGGGCCTCACTAGCCAGAGAGGCCAGCTCAACGGCGCTATCGTCTACCGAGAGCACAGCCTGCAGCGGGTGCTCCTGGGCGAAGGAGACGATGCGCTGTACGGCCTCCTCCGGCGCTTTGAAGTCGAGGGGCAGAACCCTTGGCGACGGGCTGGTCGTCAGGCCCGGCGGTGTATCCAGTCCGACGACTACCTCCAGCTCCAGCCGGCGAGCGGCGCTCATGAAGGCTCCTCCCCGATAGGTCGCGGGGGTCATCAAGAGGAGGACGCATTGAGGCACAGCAGTCGGTGGTTGCGAGGGCAGCGATGGGTGTCGATGCAATGGCTGATTGTTCATGGCAGACGTCATCTCTTTATCACAGACAGAGCAGGCAGCTCATGTTCACAGCAGAGGCAGCTGGTCCGCTCTCGACCGCCTCGAACGTGTTGCCAGCAGACCTGACTGAGCGGTCTGCTGCTCGCTGGCCCAGTGGGGCCTGGCGAGGCAGGGCGCCGTTGCCCGGCGCAGGGCACTCGAATCCGCGGTGCTCCTCTGGCATTATAGCGCAACCGGGCCAGCCAGCGACAGGGGGCACCTGGCCCTGGTCAGAGAGAGAGGGAGCAGGCAGCGAGGGCCGTCTCGTTGGAACCAGCAGGCCAGTTCGGGCGTACTACTCCTATCGGCGAGCATCCGAGGGGGCAGCCAGGCAGATGGGAGCTCAGCTCGTGCGCCGCTGGTAGGACGAGGGCCAGGTCTCATGCGAGGCCAGCAAGCCAGGTAAGGAGGAAAGGAAAGCATGTCCACGCTCGTCTTCTGGATCGACGTTGACAATACCCTGCTCAACAATGACCATGTCAAAGCCGAGCTCGAGCGCGAGCTGCGGGCAGTCCTCGGAGCAGCCTTGACGGAACGTTTCTGGAGCCTCTACGAAGCGGTGCGCCATGAGCGAGGCGTCGTCGATATTCCCCAGGCGCTGCGCCGGCTGCGGGCCGAGAGGTCGCAGCGGGAGTTACCGGAAGCGAGGTTTCAGCAAGCCTGTGACCTCTTCGAGCAGTACCCATTTGCGACAGCCCTTTATCCGGGGGCCCGGGAGGCGCTCGCGCACCTGAGCCAGCTTGGTCTCACCGTCATTGTCTCCGATGGTGACCATCTCTTCCAGGCAGAAAAGATCGTCAACAGCCATCTAGCCGAAGCTGTAGGGGGGCGTGTCCTCATCTATGATCACAAGGAGCGGCATCTTGAAGAGACCATGAGGCGTTACCCAGGCGAGCAGTATGTTGCCATCGACGATCGGCTTGACCTGCTGGCCGCCTGCAAGGTCCAGTTAGGGGAACGGCTGACCACGGTCTTTGTGCGTCAGGGAAGGCATGCGGAAGAGGGATTACGGCAGCCGGGACATTACCAGGCAGATAGGAGCGTCGAGGCCATTGGCCAGCTCTGTCATTACAGGGCCACGGATTTCCTGCCGGAGGGCCGGCCCCGCTAACGAGGGCGAGGGCCGGACTCACGAACAGAGGCTTGTCAGGGCAGGGGCGGTACTTTATCATCTGCAAGCGGAAGGGACAAGACAGTCAGCAGTCATAGAGGAGGAAAGACATGTCGCAGGAAGCGTGGAAGGCGAGGCCCGAGGCAGCCGGGAGAGGGAGGAGCACAGTGGTACTTCCCCGTGGAGTGCAGCGCGCGCTGCTAGACGACGTCTGGAGCCGGAGGAAGATAGAGGCCTGTGGGCTACTCCGAGGGGAAATTGATGCCCAGGGGAACTGGCATGTTGTCGCCGTGCACCCTCTCGCCAACATTGCCGAGTCGCCCGTCTCGTTCGAATTCGCGCCGGAGGATGTCCTGCAGGTGGAGCTCGCCTATCCGGGGCAGGTCATTGGAGTCTACCACAGCCATCCGGGGGGGCTGCGTGGGGCCAGCCGTACCGATCGCGAGACCATGCAGCGTGTCAACGGGGAGCAGCAGATCCCCTGGGTCTGGCTGATTCTCTGTGGGCCATTCACTGCCAGCCTGCCGTTGGCGGAAGCGAGTGCAGGCGATCGGGCAGCAGAGGAAGCCTGTGCCCGTTGGCTCTCAGAGCGGTTGCTGGCCTATTACCACGATCCCAGCGAGGGGCTGCGGCAGGTGGTTGCGGTCCTGGAGCCAGGTGTGCAGCCTCAGCGGGCTGAGCGGAGGGTGTGAGCGGAGTAGGGGGCACCGGGGGGGAGGAGAGAGGAGAGGGGCCATACGCTCACTCAAAAGGGGAAGTATCTGGCAAATTCCTGGCAGATCTGCTACACTCAGGGAGAAATCGCGAGAGGCTGGCTCACAAGCAAACAGGCAGCACTAACAGCGTTACCCAGGAGGATTACGGACTCAATGTCTCAATACAGTGTCTGTCCGCAGTGCGGCAGCCAGGTGGGGCCAGATGAGGCATTTTGTGGGCAGTGTGGTGCGGCGCTCACATCCCCGGGGTCGCCGGCGCAGCCGACGCAGATGACGGGAACGCCGCCCCCACCGGGGTCGAGGAGCGGACTCTTACAGGGCTACAGCCGGGGGGTCTCGCCGCCGCCCGGGCACTATCCGGCGGGGTCTGGGGGGGGGTCAGGCGCGGGCAGCGCGACGCCGGGTCCGCCCTCGCCCTGGGCGACCGAGCCGATGTCTAGCAGTGCGCTCGGTGGAGGGCCGCGGACGCCGGCGCCGAGCCAGCGAACAGAGTTCTATCAGGATGCGACGGAGGCGATGCCGGCGGCGGGGGCTGGATATGGGCAGCCTGGTCAGCCGCCCCAGGCGGAGTTTCCGGCGGCCCCTGGCTACCAGACGGGGTATCAAGGGCCGGCAGGAGGAGCCTATGGCACGGGGGTACAGCAACCCTACCCAGGGGCAGGCGCACCCTATCCTCCGACCATGCCGCCGTACCAGCCGGGGCAGACAGGTTTTGCCGGCCCCGGCACCTACCCGGGGACGGTCATGCCGGGGCAGACCTATGGCGGGGGATTTCCGCCACGTCCGCAGCCAGGCGGTGGTCCAGGCCCGAATCAGCGGAACACCTGGGTTGTCGTCACAGCTGTGGGGGCTGTGGTTGTGCTTTTCCTCATCATTTTACTTGGTGCCTTTGTCTGGATGCGGGGGGGGTCCCAGACGGGAGCGGGGCCGACGGCAACGGTCGCAACGGAGGCGAGTCCGACGCCCAGTCCGACGCCTAGCCCAACGCCGACGCCCAGTCCGACGCCCAGTCCGACCCCGACGCCCTCACCGGCAGTGTCACCGACGCCCCCGCCCAGCCCTGGCTTCGCCTGGTGTGATCAATGCCGCAACGAGGGCTTTACTACGCAGTATCCGCTCGGTTGGAGCCAAAGCTCCACACCTGACGGGACGGGAATTCGTTTCACCAGTCCCACCAGCAGCGAAATCACCGCCTCTTTTAAGGTGCCGGGGTCTACCAATCAGACGTCGGATCAATTGGTAGCCAGCGAGATTTCGCAGCTGTCAGGGGCAACCAATGTCAGCCCGACGACCACCACAACGATCGGCGGGACGACCTGGCGTACAGCTTCCGCTGACTATCAGCAGCAGAGCCAGGATCACATCCAGGTCTATGCCACTGTCTATCAAGGCAAGGCCTATCTGATCGAGATCCAGGCGCCGCACGATCAGTTTGATCAGATGAACACGCAGTATTTTGCGACTATGTTGGCAACATTCCAGTTTGTCTAAGCGAGAGGCTGCCAGGTCAGAGAAGCCACTCAGCCGGCTGAGCTAGCGGAGCTGGCGGAGCTGGCTGAGTGGACCGGGCAAGAGGAGAGCGAGGGAAGGGCAAGAGAGCGAGCGGTCTTGTCTGTGGGGTAGCCGAGGCTTGCTGGCAAGAAGGGCAGCGTGCGGGCTGGAGTGAGATGGAAGGTGGGGAGGTAGAGAGGCAACAGCGCAGTGTTGGTTCGGGGGCGCTCCAGGCGACTCCAGGCGGCCTGCGAGGTTGAGAAAGATGGGTTGGGGTGGTATCCTGGATACAGGAGAGCTTACGAGAGCAATCAGGAAGCAGAAGAAGAGGAAGAGCAGTGCTATGGCGGTAGTTGCAGTTATTGGCGCCCAGTGGGGGGATGAGGGGAAGGGAAAGATCGTCGATGAGCTGGCGGCGCGGGCGCACTTCGTCGTTCGCTACCAGGGAGGGAGCAACGCGGGTCATCGTGTTGTCCATGAGAAAGGAGAATTCGTCTTCCGTCTCATTCCCTCGGGGATTCTCTATCCGCAGACCTCCTGCATCATCGGCAACGGGGTCGTCGTTGACCCTCGCGGCCTGCTCGAGGAGATGGAGGAGCTGGAGCGGCAGGGGGTTGATATCTCGCGTCTCTCCATCAGCGAGCGGGCCCATGTGGTGATGCCCTACCACTTCCTGCTCGACCGGCTGGAAGAGGAGGCACGCGGTGAAGAGAAGATCGGCAGCACCCAGCGAGGGATCTCACCGGCCTATGTTGACAAGCATGCCCGCAGCGGCATCCGCATGGCCGACTTGCTCGATGTGGATGCCTTCCGAAGCAAGCTGGCCACGATCCTGCAGCAGAAGAACCGCATGATCACCCAGATCTATGGTCAGCCGCCGCTCTCGTTGGAGGAGATTCATGGCGAATACTTCCGTTATGGCCAGCGGCTGCGCCCCTATATTGCCGACACTCAGGCCATGCTGCATGAGGCGCTTTTCGAGCGCAAGACCATCCTGCTAGAGGGGGCGCAGGGGGCCCTGCTGGACGTTGACTTTGGCACCTATCCCTTTGTCACGGCCTCCTCGACGCTGGCGGCCAACGCGGCCAGTGGGGCGGGTTTGCCACCGCGTTCGATCGATCGTGTGGTTGGGGTCTACAAAGCCTATATCACGCGCGTGGGAAGCGGGCCGATGCCAACGGAGCTTTTCGACGATGCAGGGGAAGAGATGCGGCGCCGTGGTCACGAGTATGGGACCAACACCGGTCGAGCGCGGCGTTGTGGCTGGTTCGATGCGGTGGCAGGGCGCTTCGTTGCTCAGCTCAACGGTCTGGACGCGATGGTCATCACCAAGCTTGATGTCCTGGATACCTTTCCCACGATCAAGATCTGCACCGCCTATCGTCTCTATGGGAAGATCATCCACAGCCTGCCAGCCAATCTGAACGATCTGGCAGCCTGTGAGCCAGTCTATGAAGAACTTGAGGGCTGGCAGTGCAGCACCAGCGGCATCAGCGACTATGATGATCTTCCGCGTGCAGCCAGGCATTACCTGAAGCGTCTAGAGGAGTTGCTGGAGACGCCGATTGCCATGATCTCGGTCAGCCCTCAGCGTGGGCGCACAATCCAGCTACAGGATGTGCTGGCCTGAGCGAGAGGAGAGCGTTTCTCGCGCTTCGCTTCTGCCACGTCAGCAGGCAAGGAAGGAGAGACAGACGGAGGAGCAATGTCCACTGAGGAGTTTGCGCATCTGAGTCCAGCGGCGCGTCGTGTGCAGGAGGCGCTGACCGCGGGGGGCTTTCGCTGTGAAGTTGTCGAGCTGCCGACTTCGACGCGCACGGCCAGCGAAGCGGCGCGGGCCGTGGGCTGTGCCCTGGGGCAGATTGTCAAGTCGCTGGTCTTCCGCGGTCGAGAGAGCGGGCGTCCGATTCTGGTAGAAGCCAGCGGAGCCAACCGTGTCGATGAGGGGTGTCTGGGGGAACTGGTTGGCGAGCCGATCGAACGCGCCAATGCGGACTTTGTCAAAGAGCGGACGGGCTTCGCCATTGGTGGGGTGCCGCCCGTGGGGCATAAGGAGCCGCTAGAGACCTTTATCGATGAGGACCTGCTGCGCTATGAACGCATCTGGGCGGCTGCCGGTACGCCCTCGGCGCTCTTTGCCCTGACGCCTGCTGAGCTGCAGGCGATGACAGGGGGCCGGGTGGTGGCCATCAAGCAGCGGTCGTGATATGCTGAAGGGCAGGGCAAGGCGCCACGAGGTAACTACCCCACGCACGAGAAGAGGAGGAGCGTGCTGGTTTTATGGATCTGGCTGCCAAAAAACAGGTATTGCGCTTCTTTACCTACGGTCTGTATGCCGTGTCCTGTGCCGATGGAGGAGAAGTCAACGCCTTCACGGCTAACTGGTTGACACAAGTCTCCTTTGAGCCGCCGCTGATCGCCGTCTCGGTAGAGAACGACTCGCGGTCGTTGCCCATGATCCTGCGCAGTCGAGCCTTTGTGGTCAACGTGCTGCCGTCGGGGGCGCGCGAGCTGGCGGGCAAGCTCGGCAAATCGGCCCTGCGTGATCCGCGCAAGCTAGAGGGAGTGGCCTTTCATCCAGGACCAGGGGGCTGCCCGATCCTGGATGAGGCGCTAGGATGGCTTGCCTGTGAGGTACGGCACACCGTGCCTGCCGGCGACTCGACGCTGCTGGTGGCCGAGGTCGTAGGGGCCGGTCTGCAGCGGGAAGGGGCGCCCCTGACGATGG
Source organism: Thermogemmatispora onikobensis (assembly GCF_001748285.1). Lineage (NCBI taxonomy): Bacteria > Bacillati > Chloroflexota > Ktedonobacteria > Thermogemmatisporales > Thermogemmatisporaceae > Thermogemmatispora > Thermogemmatispora onikobensis. The sequence goes on from NZ_BDGT01000001.1 coordinate 156,948, forward strand.
CCGAGACTGGTTTCCGCCACGCTGGCTGAGACCGACCGGAAAGGAGGGGGGGGAAGCCTCAGCCTCCTTCCTTCGTGGTGCGGGGAAGGAAGGAAGGTTCACGCCGGCCCAGGCCGCCACGGCTGGTCTGGGCCTACTGCTCGCCAGGCCAGGGGGTTACCCGTGACTCGAAAGAGGAGGAGCTCGTTGATGTCGTCACAGGATGCGGACCAGCAGTTCCAGGTTCCCGCGCCCAACGGGGACCGGCCCGGCCTTCCCTGTGTCTTTTGCGATCGTTCGTCCCTGACCACAGTTCTGCATGAGACGTCGGGCTTCCTGCTCGTTGCCGACCATGCACCGTTGGTTGAGGGGCATCTGCTCATCATACCGAAGGACCATTATGCCTGCTATGGTGCTGTGCCAGCGGGTCTGGATGAGGAGCTGCGAGCGCTCAAGCGTCTGGTCAGCCATTTTGCCGCGCGCTTCTACGCGCCGTTGCTCTTTTGGGAGCACGGTGTCTTTGGTCAGACAGTCTTTCATGCCCATCTGCATTGCATTCCCTTTGGCGTTGCCAGCTATAGGCATCGTCTTGAGCAGGTCGCGGAGATGGCTACCCCAGCGCGAGGGCAAGAGGAGATCCGTCACTGGTACCGTCAGCGGGGTCATTACTTCTATCTTGAAGACAGCCAGCAAGCGCTGCTCTTTCCCCCAGATCCGCGCTGCTACCGGGAGGTCATCTACGAAGTGCTCTGGAAGAGTCTCAGTCCTGAGCAGCAGCAGCGGGGCTGGCAGCGCAAGGAGGTGCGTCTGCAGGAAGGGGCCATGTGGCCGGAGGTCACGGCACGCAAGTGGGAGCAATTCTGTCGTGAGGAGAAGAGGCATGCCTACCCTGATCGAACCTGTGCGGGATGAACTCGTTGCTGTAGGTGAGCTACGTCTCCACGTTGTGCAGTGGGGGGAGGCAGGTCCACCAGTGGTCTGTCTGCATGGGCTGACGGCCAATGCCTTCTGTTTCCAGGCGTTAGCTGATGCTCTGGCCACGGACTATCGTGTCCTGGCCTATGACCTGCGCGGGCGAGGCAGAAGCGAGCGCCCAGCTCAGGGCTACAGTGTGCCGATCCATGCTACTGATCTCGACCGGCTGCTGACAGTCCTGGGTCTGGAGCGGGTGGCGCTGCTGGGGCACTCCCTGGGGGCCTTGATTGCCCTCTTCTATGCCGCCTGGCGTCCAGAGCGTGTCGGCAAGCTCATTCTTGTCGATGCCGGGGCGCCCCTGCCCTGGCGCACTCCCGAGGAGCAGCCAGCCTGGCTCAGCGCCTCGATTGCGCGTCTGGGAACGCCAGTCGCGTCCTTCGAGGAATACCGCCGGCGTTTGCAGGGGCTGCCCTTTCTGGGACCCTGGTGGAATGCGTATCTCGATCGCTATCTGGAGCACGATGTCGAGCGGCTGCCCGACGGGAGCGTGCGCTCGCGTGTCTTTCGGGAAGGCGTGCTGGAGGAGGGGAAGCGGGTGGAGGAGGCGCGTCCGGCGGATCAGTGGGAGCATGTGCAGGCTCCGACCCTGGTCCTGCGGGCGGGGGCAGGCATGTTTGCCCCAGATGATCAGTTGCTTTCCCGAGAGGCGGCTCGCGAGCTGGTGGCCCATCTTCCGCAGGCGCAGCTGATCGAGTTTCCGACACTCAACCACTACACCATCGTCTTCGGCATCGACCCTGGGCCGGCCCAGGCCATCCGGGCCTTTCTGGCAGGAGGTCTAGCAGCCCAGTCCGATCGCTAGAGGGGTGCAGTGCAGGCGCGTCCGGTCCGGGGTCTGGCGGGTTTTCCTTTCTTCTCTTCCAGGGCGGGGGGCCCCACCCTGGCAGCGCCTGGGCGGGCTGCAGGGTGGGGTATGTGAAGATGGTGGGGCAAGGTCAAGACAGCCAAGACAAGCCAGGACAAGCGGATGGAGGACAAAGAAGGGGAAAGGGAGCGTCCAGCCTGCGTGCTCTCCTGCATTTCCCGGCTCCTTTACCTCCGATACCTCCGATGTACAGGGTCTCCTGTCAGATCAGACTGTCACCGCGCTGCGCTGGTGCTGGTGCAGGCGCATGCGGATGCCGTAGCGCGGGCGGAGCGTCACCGCGGCCTCGGGTTCGATGCGCTGTCCCGGTACCAGTTCTGCCTCCCACGAGCGAATCAAGGTGGCCAGCACCAGCACGCCCTCCATCCAGGCAAACGGCTCCCCGACGCAGAGGCGAGGGCCGCCGCCGAAGGGGAAGTAGGCGAACTTCGGGCGAGCGGCGCGGGCCTCGGGGGTCCAGCGCTCTGGGAAGAAGCGCTCCGGCTCCGGGTAGAAGCGCGGGTCGCGGTGGACGACGTACTGACTCATGATGACGCGGGCCCCGGTAGGGATAGTCACGCCACGGATGTCGCAGTCGCGCATGGCCGTGCGGTCGATCCCCCAGGCAGGGGGGTAGAGGCGCATAGACTCTGCCAGCACCCACTCGGCGTAGGTCAGGCGCGGGAAATCGTCGGCGGTAGGCAAGCGGTCGCCGAGGACCTGGACGACCTCCTGGCGCAGGCGGGCGGCCACCTCGGGGTGCTGGGCTAAGAGGTACCAGGTCCAGGCCAGAGCGTTGGCAGTTGTCTCGTGGCCAGCCAGCAGCAGCGTTGTCATCTCATCGCGCAGCTGCTCGTCGCTCATGGCCCCCTCCTCGTCGTGGACCTCCAGCAGCCAGGAGAGCAGGTCGCCCTGGTCGCGCCCGCTGCGGCGGTGCTCCTCGATAATGCGGTAGATGACGCGATCCATCTCATCGCGGGCGCGGTAGAAGCGGCGGCGGATCGGCAGCGGTAGGAGTTCGAGCTGTTCGGCCCAGGGAGAGAGGCCGATCTTGATGAAAGCCTCCATAGCGACGGCCATCGCCTGACTGACGGTACTGGCCTCGCGCTCGACATCGACATTGAAGAGGGTTTTGCCGGCGATGACCAGGGTCAGGCGCATCATCTCCTCTGCCATATCGACGACCGTGCCATCCTGCCAGGAGCGGGCCAGGCGTGCGGCTTCCTCGACCATAGTGGTCGCGTAGGAGGCGATGCGCTGGCGGTGGAAAGCCGGCTGGATCAGCTTGCGCTGCCGTTTGTGGAAGTCGCCCTCGCTGGTCAGCAGGCCCTGACCGAGCATGCGGCTGGTCATCCGCACCCCCTGCCCTTTGTGGAAATTGGCATGTTGGACGACCAGCACCTCGCGGATATCTTCCGGGTGGCTCAGCAAAAAGATTTCCAGCGGGCCGCCCTTGACGTGGACCACATCGCCGTACTTGCGGGCGAGGCGAAGAAACGTGATCGGCAAATTGCGTCGCGAGAGTAAAGCCAGAATCTCCCGCAGATTGGGAGTGGCGGGCTGGCGGTGTTGTATCGGTGTCTCAGGCGCGTGCGCTTGCACCATAGAGAGCGATTCCCCCTTTCCCAGAGACAGACAGACGGTCAGATGGTGTGACGACTCCGGCTCAGGCAGTCAAGGCTGGCGAGACAGACGGCTGGTGCCTGGTAGCGTGGCGGGCGCAGGAGCCAGCTCGCCGACCTCCTGGCCCTTAAGAAAGGCCAGGAGGGCCTGATTGAAGAGCTGTGGCTGATCATACATACAAATGTGATTGGCGCGCTCGATTACGTAGAGACGTGCCTGCGGAATGGCGGCATGGAGCTGGTGCCCGAAGGAGAGCGGGACCAGGTCGTCCTTGGCGCCCCAGATGAGCAGTGTTGGAGTGCGCAGCGTTGGGAGGAGCGGGCGAGCGTCCAGGGCCACGATCTGGTGGGCAGCGCGCAGGATCATCAGGGTGCCGGCGCGGGCCCCATCGTAGAGTAAGGTTGGCCAGAAGGCCGGCGTTGTGCGTGCCAGAGCCAGAGCCGTGGGCCAGAGGAGCTGCGCCACCGAGCGCTCAAAAGGGATGCCGATGGAGGCCACCAGCACCAGGCGCTTGACCTGCTCAGGGCGTTGGGCGGCCAGGGCCAGAGAGACGTAGCCTCCCATCGAGTGGCCGACCAGTGAGAAGGTATCGAGACCGAGCGTCTGGCAGAGGCGGTCAAGCCACTGGGGGGCGCGCAACAGATGAAACTGGCGCCGAAAGCGCCGCATGGCGCCGAAGCCAGGCAGGTCGACCAGGTAGACGCGATAGTGCTGGGCGATGGCAGGAATGTTTCTGGCCCACCATTTGGTGGAGCCAGAGAGGCCGTGGACAAAAACCACCGGCTCGCCATCGCCGGCGTACTCGTAGCGCACCGGGATGCCATCGACAGTGACGACCTGACTGCGTGTCTGAAAGGCGGCCATTGCCCATTTCCCTCCTCTGTGGTTTGCAAGCAAGCGAAAAGAGTCGCGCGAGTGCCTGGATGCAGGTGAGCGGAGCGGGGCCAGCGGCCTTCGCGCCTGGCCCTGGCCTCTCCCGCCGTGTCCCGTCCCGTCAGCGCGAAGAGCTACCCAGCTCGTGCAAGCTATTGATTGTCGCCAGTAGGGTGCGAATCGCCAGCTCGGCGAGCTGCTCCTTGCTCAGCTGCCGTTCCTCCAACCAGACGAGGCTGAGGGCTTCAACAAAGCCGACCCAGCCGGTGATGGCCAGGCGCAGTGCGGGCAGGTGGCGCTCGCTCTCCGGCAGGCCCTGCAAGACGCGCTCGACGTAGGTTTGCCGCACGTGGTTGAGGATGGCCGCGACCTCGGGATCGACGCCGACGCCGCCGCGTAGTAAGGCGACGTAGGTGCGTGCATACATCTCTGCGAAGGTGAAGTAGGCCAGCAGGCCGACGCGCAGGCGTTCCAGCGGCTCCAGGGAGTCATCCGGCTCGGTCAGCTCCAGCAGCTGGCTGGTGCTGTGGCGAAGCACAGCCAGGTAGAAATCGTGCTTCGTCGGGAAGTAGTAGTAGAGCAGGCCCTTGGAGATGTTGGCGACGGCGGCGATGTCGTCGATGGCCACTTCATCGTAGGAGTGTCTGCTAAAGAGATCCAGGCCGACCTCAATGAGCCGCTCGCGGCGTGTTTTGCGTTTCTGCTTGTGAAGCATCAGGTTATCCCCCAGCGCTTGATCATGCTCCGGGCCAGCGGCGAGCGGTCGTAGCGATGGGCACGAGCCAGGCGGCGCAGGCGGAGTAGAATCACCAGGTCGACGAGGGCAGGCAAGTGCCGTGCCAGGCCAATCTCCAGAGCGCCCAGGCGTGTGGTAGCCACATCGCGGCGCACGCGCCCGCGGCAACAGCGTACAATGGTCCGCACGACGGCCTCGAGCGGCTCCTCGCGTACCAGGTCGGCCAGGGAGAGGCCGGCGGCCTCGGAGGCGGCGTGGATGGGCGTGCGGACGTAGCCCGGGTAGACAGTGGTGACGCCGATCTGGCTGCCATATTCCATGCGTAGGGCGTCCGACCAGGCCGCCAGGGCGCGCTTGCTGGCGGCGTAGGCTGAGGCAAAGGGGACCGTGGCGAAAGCCAGACCGGAAGCCACATTGATGACGCGCCCATGCGACGCCAACAAGGCCGGCAAGGCATAGGCCGTCACTGTCCAGGGGCCAAGCAGGTTGACCTCGAGGGTGAGGGCGACATCCTCGCTCGGCGGGGCGCCCGCGTCCTGGGGAAGGCCGATGCCGGCGAGGTTGATGAGAAGATCCAGCCCTCCCAGCTCATTGATGGCCTGGGCGACCGCGCGCTCAACGGCCTCGCTGCTGGTGACGTCGGCCTGAATGATGTCTTCGCCGCCGCGCCGATCCAGGCCGATGACGCGCGCTCCTTGCCGGCGTAGCTCAGCCGCGGTGGCACTGCCGATGGCCCCTGCGGCGCCAGTGATCAGTACCCGCTTGCCGACCAATGGGCCACGCTGGTGGCTTTGCATGGTATTCCTCCCTCCGTGCTGCTGGCCAGCCTGTCAGGACTGGCTGGCATGGCCGGTGGCGGGCACGGCGTAGCCAGGTGTGGTCTCGGTAGCGGGCTGCGGCTGGCTCTGGTCGCGGCTGAGGTCCCCAGGCCGGCTACCGCGAGGGGCCAGGCGCTGGAGCCGACGGCGCAGGCGCTCGATGGAGCGCATGGTTTCCTGGACGCCGACCAGGTAGTGGGCCGAAGGCGGTTCCCAGCGGGCCACGAGGTTGGCGAGGGGAGCATCCAGTCGCTCCTGACAGCGGATCAGCTCGACGAGCAGGCGAGCGCCGCGACTGATGAGCGGGCCAGCTCCGCCGCGGGGTTGCAGCAGGCCGAAGATGTAGAGATTGGCCAGGTCGGGGGCCATCAGGTGCGCTACCAGGCGAGGATAGCCGTGCTCCCAGGTGAAGAGCTTGTGGTCAAGGAAGGGGAAGGAGACGTTGAAGCCGGTGGCCCAGACGATGGTGTCAAACTCCTGGCTACTGCCATCGACAAAATGAACCTGCTTGCCGTCCAGGCGGGCAATGTCAGGCTTGGGCTGGATCAGGCCGTGACGGATGAAGTAGAGGAGCTGGGAGTTGACGATCGGGTGGCGGTCGAAGAGATCATGGTCCGGCTTGGGGAGACCATAGCGTGAGTTGGGACCGACAATGAGCGCCAGGGCAGCTTTGATGATGCCTTTCTGGAGCCAGAGCGGCATCCAGGGCATTTCCATTTCAGCTACGGGGATGCCGGCAATGGTCTTGGGCAGGAAGTAGTAGCCACGGCGCATGGAGATGGCAACCTCTTTGATGCGCTTGCTGAGGGCCGCTTCGACGGCGATGTCACAGCCGGAGTTGCCGGCCCCGACGACGAGGACACGCTCCCCTTCGAAGTCGTCGGCGTTTTTGTAGTCCTTGGAGTGGAGCGTCTTGCCGTTGAAGCTCCCTGGATAGTGGGGGATGCGCCGGTCCCAATGGTGGCCATTCGCTACGATGACACCGCGATATTCCAGGCTGCGCCCATCGTCCAGGGTGACGCGCCAGCCGCTGAGGCCGCGGGGGTCAAGCGGCTCGATGCGTTCGACGCGACGCCCGAATTGAATGAAGCGCCGGAGCCCGTAGTGGTCGGCGTAGGATCGCAGGTAGTCAAGCACCTGCTGCCGACTGGGAAAGTCAGGATAGCTGGCCGGCATGGGGTACTCTTCGTAGCCGGTGCTGTTGCGTGAGGAGATGATGTGCGTTGCATCGTAGACGCCGTTGAGCCAGTTGCCACCGACGTCGTCGTTCTTCTCGAAAATGTCGAAGGCGACACCAGCCTCCTGGAAGGCGCGGGCAATGCCCAAACCTGAGTAGCCAGCGCCGATGATGCAGTAGCGCGATGCCATGCGTGTTCCTCCTTTGGTGGTGACGGCTTGCTGCGCCGGTCAACCCCTTGACCGGTCCGGTCCAGGCTGGGCCGGGCCGAACCGAGCGTCAGGCCGTTCTCCTGTTCGTTCCACGCTCGCTCGGCCCGTCTGTGCCCTGCCCACTATTGAATATAGTTCAAATTTGACCAAAAGTCAAGAAGGATTGGGCCTTGTCTCGGAACCGGGGCGCAGTGCTATAGTAGGTGGGGGGTCGGGTGGGCACGCAGCCGGCTCTGCGGTGGTTGCTGGGTGGCCGGCTGCTGGGTGGTACTTGCCTTGCTTGTTTTGGATGAAAGGAGGAAAGCCTTCATGGCGCTGACAACGATTCGCTGCGTTGGTGTCGTTGGTTGCGGCCTGATGGGCAGTGGTATTGCCCAGACATGTGTGCAGGCCGGTTATGAGGTTGTGGTGCGTGAGGTCAATGAGGAGTTGTTGCAGAAGGGTCTCGGGCGCATCGCTGAAGCCTGGGAGATGTTGGTGAGTAAGGGTAAGATTTCCCGTGAGCAGGCTGAGGAGTTTCGCGGACGCTTGCGCGGGACGCTCGCGGTGGAGGAGCTGGCCGCTTGCGATCTGGTGATCGAGGCGGTCGTGGAGCGTATGGAGGAGAAGCTGCGGCTCTTTACGGCCTTGGATCGCTTGCTCAAGCCAGAGGCGCTGATTGTGTCGAATACCTCTTCGCTGAGTGTGACGCAGATGGCGGCGGTGACGCGGCGCCCGCAGCAGGTCTGTGGGTTGCATTTCTTTAATCCGGCCCCGGTGATGAAGCTGGTTGAGGTTGTCAGGCCGATTACTGCCTCGGATGAGACGATTGAGACGGTGCGTCGCTTTGCGGAGTCGCTGGGGAAGACGCCGGTGCTGGCGAAGGATACCGCCGGTTTCATTGTGAATTTCTTGCTCATTCCTTATTTGCTCTCAGCCATCCGTATGCTGGAGAGCGGGATGGCCTCGCGCGATGATATCGATACGGCCATGAGGCTGGGGTGTGGCTATCCGATGGGGCCGTTTACGTTGTTGGATTATGTGGGCCTTGATACGACTTTGTGGGCGGCAGAGGCGATCTATGAGGAGTATAAGGAGCCGCTCTATGCGCCGCCGCCTCTGCTGCGTCGGATGGTGGCGGCGGGGATGTTAGGCCGCAAGAGTGGGCGCGGCTTCTACGAATATTCCTGACCCTGACGCGCTTCTGCCCGTCCGTGCCTGGGGGTGGGTCTGGTTGTGTGGCTGTGGCCGGGGTCGGTGGCCAGCTGCTGGTAGACAGACTGGCCACTGCTGCTTGTTAGGGGACCACCGTGGGAGGGAGGGAAGGGGGGAGGAAGGAAGGCGAGCGGGGGCGCCTGCCTGGGTGGTCCCTTCAGTCCTCTTCTTCGTGCTCGTCCTCTTCGGCCAGAGAGACGTGTGGTTCTGGCCCTGGGGGGGTGCCTGCGTGATGGGGCTGACGGCTGCTGGGGTGTGCGCGCTCGAGGGGCAGGTGCTGATGGTGGTAGAGGCGGTTCGAGAGCAGCGCGTGGTTGGCTGTCATGGCGACCTGGAGGGATTCGACGAGCTGCTCTAGCCGTTCGATGCTCTGGAAGACTTGCTGGAAGGCGGCCTGGTTGCCGTGGTAGGGTTCAACGGCGCTGCTGGCGCTGCTGCTGCGCTGGACGGTCAGGTGTTGCTCCCAGTTCCTGGCCAGCTCGTGTAGGGCGCTGTAGAGACGCTCCAGGCGTTCGTCGAGGGCCCTGCCGATGGCTTCCATGAGGTCGTCCCAGGAGAGTTCGGTCTGGACTTCGATGGCTTCGGCTTCGGCTTCGGGCGGGGGAGGTGAGGCTGGCTCTTCTCCATCGCTGGCGCCAGGCTCGGCAGCGTCGGGGCCGCCGGGCGCGTTCTCGCTGGCACTGGGGGCTGGGGGCTGCTGGTGTTGGTTGAGCAGTTGGTTGAGCAGTTGCTCGATGCCCATCAGTTGGGCAGCCAGCAGACGGTCGAGCGTGCTCTCGATGTGCTGTTGCTGCTGGTGCTGGCGTTGCTCGATTTCGTGACCCAGGGCTTGCGTCAGTCGCGTCTGTTGGGTGCCGAGCTTTTGGCTGAGGGCGATGTTGAGTTCGTTCTGTTGGTCGTTGAGCTTGTGGGTCAGGCTGCGAAGCAGCTCCTGCTGGAGCTGGTTGAGGCGCTGCTCGAAGTCGCGGCTCAGGGTGCTGAGGCGCTGCTCGAAGCTCCGTTCCATCTCCTGCCGGTGGATGGTCAGGCGGCGCTCGAGTATGGTGTTGAAGGATTGCAGTTCATCTTCGGTGAACGACATAGCCACGTCCCTTTTGTTCTTCCTGGGTGAGCCTGCAGACAAGTATAGGGGGAGTGGGGGCGATTGTCAATTCAGTGGATGGTGGGCCTGCCCAGCGCTCTCAACGGGCAGGGCGGGCAGCCACCGGGCTGTTTGGGAAGACTGTCTGCTTGCAGTGTGTCAGTCGCTTCCTGACCAGGCCAGGCCGGGTGGTGGCATGGGGTGGCTCTGCCCTGTGTTACAATGAGGGGGAAGGCTGGCAGACGCGCTGCGCTGCGCTGCGGCTGCGCCAGAGTATTCAGTGATGAGGTGTATGCAGGCCATGCCACGTGCTATTGATTTTCATGTGCATCTGCCGACGACTGAGTTTATCCAGGTGACGCTTGGTCCTTATGCCAGGGCCGCTGAGCGCTTTTTCCGGACGGAGGTCAAGCTGAAGGATATTGAGCAGCTGGCCGCTGATTATGCTGCGGTGGATATGGTCGGGGTGCTGCTGGCCTGGGATGCTGAGACGGCGACCGGTCTACCTCCCCTGGGCAACGATTATGTGGCGGCGATTGTGCAGCGCTATCCCCAGCAGTTCATTGGCTTCGCGAGCGTCGATCCCCATAAGGGGAAGGCGGCAGTGAAGGAGGTCGAGCGGGCTATTAAGGACTTGGGCCTGGCTGGGGTGAAGTTCCATCCTGGTGTGCAGGCGTTCTATCCTCATGATCGGGCCTTCTATCCGCTGATGGAGAAGATTCAGGAGCTGGGGGTGCCCGCTCTCTTCCATACAGGGACGAATGGCCTGGGCGCCGGAGTGCCGGGGGGGATGGGGATTAAGCTCGATTATACGCGCCCGATTTATTTGGATGCGCTGGCCGCCGATTTCCCCGGCTTGACGATTATTGGGGCCCATCCTTCTTGGCCCTGGCATGATGAGATGATTGCTGTTCTGCAGCATAAGGCTAATGTCTATAACGATCTGTCTGGCTGGTCCCCCAAGTATATCCCTCAGTCGTTGCTACGTGAGGCTGCTACCCGCCTGCAGGATCGTATTCTCTTCGGTTCCGACTATCCTTTTATTACACCGCAGCGCTGGCTGCGCGATTTCGAGGCCCTCGACTTTTTCTCTCCCGAGGTGCGCGAGAAAATTCTGTGGCGCAATGCTCAGAAGCTGCTCGCTCATACGGCGGTAGCGCATATGCACTTTGGCTGACCGCTGTCGCTCCTCTCTGGGAAGGGGCATGCTCGTGTAACTCCTGTAACTCCTGGGTCTCTCGCCCGTATATCTCTCAGTGTTGTTTCGTTTCCCCTTTGGAGCCAGAGAAGGAGGTACCCTTGGGATGATGTCTCGACAGGAGGGCGAGGCTTTCCGTGAGATCCCCTACGGACACTATGCAGGGGAGCCGCAGCCTGCTGGTTCTGGTAGCGAGCCTGAGTCGCGTCTGGTCGGAGAGCCTTCGAAGGTCTATCCGCCTCGGGCAGAGCAGGTCAATCTTTTTCGCTTCTTGGTCGTTTTGATGGCAATGGTGACGATCCTCGCTCTGGCGGTGATCTGTCTGATCATTGTGGGTGGCACCATGCCCTGGCTCAGCTTCGGTGCTGGTTCCTTTACTGTTTTCCTGGTCACGGTCGTGGCCCTGGATAAGATTAAGTAGGGTCTTTCCGTCGGCTCTGGCGTTGGTGTGCAGGTCGTGCAGGTCAGTCGAGGGTGTCGAAGAAGCTGGCTGGTGGTAGCGTTGGGACGAGGCGCGAGATGAGCTGCTCGTTGATGGGCTGGCCGGCCAGCTCCAGGGCACTGAAGAGGACGCAACAACCGGTTCGAAGCGGGGGCGGATAGGCTGCGCCTGCGGTGAGCGGCTGTGGACGCGGGCAATGATGGCCTCGGCCAGCAGGGGGGAGGGATGGCGCAGGACGCCGCCAGCCAGTACCAGAGGGAAAGGCTGTCCTTCGAGGCCGACGCGCCGGGCCGCAACGTTGGCGAAGTCTCCCAGGGCGCTGCCGTGCTCGCTGACCAGGCGGCGAGCGGTGCGGTCGCCGGCCTCTGCTTCGTCGAGGAGGGCTGCTGCTAGTCCCCCAGGCGGGCGAGTTTCCTGGGGCAAGCGCGCGCTGAGGCGATGGAGGACCTCTTCGACGCTGCTGGCGCCGAAGTAGGCCAGGACGCGCTCGCGTAGGGTGGTGGGTGGACTGATGCCGAGTTCGGCGTGAAAGACGGCGGTCAGGACCTGCTGGCCGAGATGGCTGGCTCCCTGGACGCTGTCCTGCCAGTGGCTGGAGTGCCAGGTGCGTCCGTCTGGCCCTCTGGCTCCGGTGGCGGCTCCGGTGCCGCAGATAACAGAGACGCCGCTGTTGGTCAGGCTTCCCATGCAGGCGGCGTGGAGTACCCCAAGGGCATCGTTCTGTATGAGCAGCCGTTGCCCGTAGCCTCTGGCTCTCATGGCCCTCTCCAGAAGGGCAAAGTCTTCTGGCCAGTCGGCCCCGGCCATGTTGAAGATGGCGGCCTCCAGGTCTGTGGGGCGGGCCTCGGCTTGCCTGAGAGCGGTTTCGACGGCTCGTTCGATTTCGAGCAGGGCCGCGGGCTCGTGGGGGCTGGCTCGCTCCTCTGGGGGAATGTGGTAGATGTCGCCGCAGCCGGCACGTCCGTAACCGCGGATCTGGCCGTCAAGGGTGGCTACCAGGGCCAGGGTTTTGGTGTTGCCGCCGTCGACCGCCAGGACGCAGTTTCTTCTCATCGTTTTTCTCCTGCCTTCCTTTCCTTTCCCTTCTCTTCTTTCCGGGTGAGTTGCTCCATCGCTGGTCTAGTGCAGAAGGCGCTCTGGCAGGTAGGCGCGATGGGCAGCGGCCATTTCGTCGTAGAGGGCTTCGGCCTTGCTCAGGGAGAGAACCAGGGGATGGCTGGCCAGGGCGCGGATGGCGTCGCGCCGGTTGCCTCGCCAGGCTGCTTCTGCGGTCAGGGCCTGGTATTCGGCGAGTTGACCGATGAGGCCCCGCAGGTGGGCCGGCAGTGGCTCGTGGATGAGGGGGGTGACGCCCTGGCGGTCGACATAGCCGACGATTTCGACCACGCGGTCGTCGGGCAGCCCCGGCAGGGCACCCCGGTTGGGAACGTTGACGTACCAGAGTTCGCCGCGGTCGTTGTAGATGGCGTCCATGACGTCGATGGCTAGCTCGAGTTCGTGGAGGCCGCCGCGCGAGCGTGCCGGGTCGAGGACTGGGACCTCGCGCTCGGCTTGCTCTCGGTAGTGGGCCCAGTAGCTGGGAACGCTGGCCATGATGTCCTGGGCGCGCGTCGTTGGCTTGGCCTGCAGTTCGGCCAGCAGTTCGTCCTTGTAGTAATAGTACTGCAAGTAGTGGTTGGGAAGGGCCTGCATGCTCACAGCCAGGTGTAGTTGTCGCAGCGTGTAGCGCAGCTCAGGGTCGGAGCTGGTTTCGCCTTCGGGATGTGCACGCCGCAGTCGCTCGTAGGTTTCTTCCAGCAGTGGCAGGAGGTTCTGTCCGTCGTAGCGTGCGTTGAGGCCCCAGGAGCCGTGGTTGAGACCGCGAAAGCGCACGCTGAGCCGGGCCGGGTCCAGCCCGGCGTAGCGCGCAAAGCGGGCGGCGTCCATGATCGGGCCTTCGCAGAAGGAGATGGTGGGAATGGCGCTGTGGTGGGTGACGGCTTCTGAGATGATGTTGATCGGGTTGGTGTAGTTGAAGAGGCGGGCCTGTGGGCAGACGGCTTCCATGTCGGCGATGATCTCTTGCATGACGGCCATGCTGCGCAGGGCCATGAAGAAGCCGCCAGGTCCCTGGGTTTCCTGGCCGATGATGCCGTGCTTGAGTGGGATGCTTTCGTCAAGGTGCCGCGCTTCAAAGCCGCCTGGTCGGTAGCTGGTGAGTACGGCGTCGCAGTCGCGCAGCCCGGCTCGCCGGTCCGTGGTGCTGCTGATGGTGAGATCCAGGCCGCGGGCCTGGGCCAGTCTGCGGGCAATAGTGTGTACGATCTTCAGGTGTTCTTCGTTGAGGTCGATCAGGACGATCTCGGAGCCGTTGAAGTTCTCTCCTTGGGCAATGAAGGAGGCGAGTGTGCCGGCGGCTCGGGTGCTGCCTCCTCCGATGTAGGCAAGTTTGATGCGGGCCACGATTCGCTTTGTTCCTCCCCTGGGCTGGAACTGATCTAGACAACTAGATGATTCTAGTATACACTCTCTTGTCCAGCTTCTTGGGTCTCAGGCCAGTTCCCCTGGCTGAGTCGCGGCCACGATGGCCGCGACTCGTCTCACTCAGTTGTTTTCGTGGCGGTCGGCTGGCTGATCAGGGTCGGTGGTGCTTTGCCAGACAGCGCTGATCAGGGTGGGGAGTATCTCGCCTGCCTTGCCGCGCAGGTCGTAGAGTCGGCTTGATTTGAGGCCGTAGCTGGTCTCTTCTTGCAGCAGTGGTGTCGCTTCGGGGTTGATGACGGCTACTGTTGCTCCTGCCCGCAGGGCGGTGTGGGGGAGCGAGGCGGCTGGCTCGACGATGCCCGAGGTGCCGACGACGAGGAGGACGTCGCAGCTGAGCACGGCCTGCAGTGCCTGGTAATAGGTGTGTTCGGGTAGCAGTTCGCCGAACCAGACGACGTCTGGTCGCAGGTAGCTGCCGCACTGTGGACAGCGTGGGGGGATCTCTTCTTCGCTGGTTGTCTCTGGGGGATCGACTGGGTGACCCTGGGCGAAGCATTTGCTGCGGAAGAGGTTCCCGTGCAGTTCAAGGACGCGGCTGCTGCCGGCGCGTTGGTGCAGTCCGTCAACGTTTTGGGTGATGATGGTGACTTCTTCTACGTAGCGTTCCATTGCAGCCAGGGCACGGTGGCCGGCATTGGGTTGAGCGGTGGCGGCTTGCTGGCGCCGCTCGGCGTACCATTCCCAGACGCGATGTGGGTTGTGTTCGAAGGCTTCGCGTGTCGCCAGTTCCTCTGGCTTGAAGCGTGTCCAGAGGCCGCTGGTGGCGTCGCGGAAGGTGGGGATGCCGCTCTCGGCTGAGATTCCTGCCCCTGTCAGGGCAGCGATCCGTCTGGCCTGGCGCAGTGCCTGGCGGAGTTCATGAGGGATGTTTTGCTCCATGTCTCTCTTTGCCTGCTTGCTTCCTTTTGGCTTGCCTGGGGCTGTGGTGGGACTCTTCTCTTCTTTTTGTTTCTGCCCCTTACCTTTCCCTTGCTCTGTTTCCGCCATATCATACTGTATGGCGTGTGGGGCTTTGTTGCAAGAGTGCTGGGTAGCTGAGGCCGGTCGCCCCTGGGTGATGGTTGTCTTGTGCCCGCTTTTGGGTTTGGCTGTGGGGCTTCTCTCCTTCTGGTAATGGTAAGATGCTCTCTGGTAGCGGGTTGCTCTGCAGCCTTGCCGTTCTGGTCTGGTTCCGAGCGCTGGTTTACGAAAAGTACTGGAAAGGAAGGTTTGCACACGGTGACTGAGCGTCTGAGCGTGCCTGGCTTCGCTGGCCTGGGGCGTATGGGCCTTCCTATGGCTCGTAATCTGCTCCGTGCTGGCTATCGTCTGCGCGTCTATAACCGCACACCTGCCCGGGCTGAGGCGTTGGTGGCTGAGGGAGCGCAGCGCGTTGAGCGTCCTCGTGATCTGGCTGAGCCAGGGGGGATTGTCTTTTCGATGCTGGCAGATGATGTGGCGCTGGAGGCGGTGACGTTAGGGGACGATGGTCTGCTGGCTGGTCTGGCTCCTGGTGGGGTGCATGTCTCGTTCAGTACTGTCTCGCCTGCTATTGCGCGCCGTATGCAGCTCCTGCATGCAGAGCGGGGCTGTGCCTATGTGGCAGCTCCTGTAGTGGGGCGGCCTGATGCCGCGGCTGCTGGCAAGCTTTGGATCTGCCTGGCTGGTGAGCCGGCGGCCAGGCAGCGGGTCTTGCCTTTCTTGCAGGTGCTGGGTCAGGCTGTCTTTCCATTTGGCGATGAGCCGGCCCTGGCAAATGTAGTAAAGCTGGCCGCCAATTTCTTAGTCGGCTCGGCTTTGGAGGCTCTGGCTGAGGCTCTGGCCCTGGCTGAGAAGCATGGGGTTGAGCGGTCGGCCTTGATGGAGATGCTGGCTCAGACGATTTTCGCCTGCTCGGTCTATCAGAACTATGGACGCATGATCGCTGAGCGTCGTTTTGCCCCCGGTTTCTCTCAGCGTCTGGCTCTTAAGGATCTTGGCCTGGTTCTGGATGCTGCTGATGAGGCTCAGGTGCCCATGCCGCTGGCTGGCCTCGTCCATGATCGCTTGCTCAGTGGGGTTGCTCGTGGGCGAGGCGAGGAGGACTGGACAACCCTGGCCCGGGCTGTTGATGAGGCTGCCGGCCTGGCATAAGGCGGGGAGGTTGGTTGGGGGGAGAAGGGAGAGAGGGAGGGGGAGGGCAAGGCGAGTGCCTTCCTGGCTCTCTCTCCTCTCTCGTCTCCTCTAGTGGATGATCCCGTAGCGTAGCTTGAGCAGGAGAATGCGCTCGACTGATTGGTTGATGCGCGTTTCTGTGAGGTGGCCTTGCTGCAGTGCGGCCTTGAGGGCACTGATGACGTCTGCCACCTGGCTTGGTGTGTAGGGACCTTCGATGAGGTCGTTGCCGGCTTCGATAGCCATGACGGATGCTTCGCTCAGTGACCACTGTTCGCTGATGCCTCGCATGTAGAGGCCGTCGGTGATGACTACCCCGTCATAGCCGAGTTGTTGTCGGAGTACACCGTCGATAGCCTTTGGCGAGAGCTCCGCCGGCAGTTGCGGGTCGATGGCTGGCATCAGGACGTCGGTGGCCATGATCATGGCTGGTTGGTCTTTGGGAATCATCAGACGGTAGGGGGCCAGGTCGATCTGCTTGAGAGTGGTCAGGTTGCGGTTGACCACTGGGAGGCCACTATGGGGGTCGGAGGTGATGGCTCCCAGTCCAGGGAAGTGCTTGAGGCAGCCGGCAACCTGGTGCTCTTGCAGCCCCCGCAGGTAGGCTCCAGCATAGGTGGCCACTGTCTGCGGATCACTCCCGAACATGCGTGTCTCTAACACTGGCGGGTCGACGGTGTGGACGTCGACGACTGGCGCCAGGTCGCTGTTGATGCCCAGTTGTTTCATCCATTCGGCAGCCTGGCTGCCTTGCTGGTAGGCATAGGAGGGCTGTCCTGTGGCGGCCATCTCTTCCGCTGAGGGCAGCGGACCATGAAACTTGTAGAGCCTGTTGACAAGTCCCCCTTCCTGGTCGGTGGCGATCAGGAGGGGAATCCTGGCATCCTGCATGGCCTGCTTCGAGAAGGCGGCCACCGCCTCAATGCTGTCATAGGGCGCGTCGAAGTTGTGGTTGCTTTCCTGATACATGAAGCCGCCAACGTATTGATCGCGGATCATTTCCTGCAGGCCGCTGGTCTGGTAATCATGGCCCAGGTATTCCACAATAATGAGCTGACCAAGCTTCTGGTCAAGGGTCATGCTGGCCAGGATCTGCTGAGCCCTGGCAACCAGCTGCCGATCACTCTCCTGGCTCCGCCCCTGCCAGTCGGGCTGGGCTGTTGCAGGACGTGAGATGGCAGTTGCTGAGGCCGGAGGCTGGTGGCTCGCCCCTTCGCTGCTTGGGCCACATGCTCCCAGAAGAAGCAATAATGTACATATAGTGATATAGAAGATGCTTCGTTTTTCCTTAGTGCCCAAAATCTTTTTCTTCATTATTGTACCTGTTAGCCTTTGGCATGGCGGGTGGTGAGCACTGTCGATACGCTCTCTGCTGTTTAGCATAACTCTCCCCTGAAGGGTTCGGACGGTGCAGGCAGCGACAGGTAACAGGCTGAGAGAAAGGGGCTGTTGCTTGTGCCTGGTATGGTGCTGGTTGTGCTTGGGTGGGCTTCTGTTTGCCTCTTGCTTTCTTCCTTTTTTGGCTCGTTTGGCTTCCAGTGGCTTCCAGTGGCTTCCAGGGTGATAGCAGGAAGTTGTAGCTAATGGCTATACGAATTTTGAGTCTGACCAGCACCTTCTTCTCCTCACTGGCAGACAGGAACTCTGCTCTTCCATGGCTATAAGCAAATTTTTGCCTTGGGGGAGCGAGGCGACTTGACGAAGCGCGGGCCTGGCGGCTATCATCCCAAGCAAAGAGAGCATCTCAAAGGGCGGGCCGTGCTGCAGACGCCTCGCTCGCATCGTGTCGCCAGCAGAGCAGAGCAGAAAGGGAATCCCCATGAGCGAGCACTATCACTACGATGTCATCATCATCGGAGCCGGCCATAACGGCCTCGTTGCAGCCGGCTACCTGGCGCGCGCTGGCAAGCGTGTGCTTGTCCTTGAACAGCGCGACCGTGTAGGGGGTGCCTGCACACTCGAAGAACCCTTCCCAGGTTTCAGCGTCTCCCCCTGCGCCTACGTTGTCAGCCTACTGCGACCGGAAATCATCCGCGATCTTGAGTTAGCGCGCTACGGCTTTGAAGCCTACGTCAAAGATCCCCAGATGTTTGTTCCCTTCCTGGACGGCAGCTACCTCTTCATTCGCGCCAGCAGTGAGCAAACTGCCGAAGGAATACGGCGCTTCTCGCTGCGCGATGCCGCCGCTTACCCCCGCTTTCTGCGCTTCTTTGAACGCGCCTCAGACCTTCTCACGCCACTCCTTCTAGAGGAGCCGCCCACCCTGGCAGAGCTGGCGGCCCGTTTTCGCGGCGAAGATGAAGAAATCTTCAGTCGGCTCATGTTCGGCAACCTCTATGATCTGCTCGCCGAGTACTTCGAATCCGACCAGGTGCGAGCCGCTTTTGCTGGTCAAGGCGTCATTGGCAGCTTCATCGGACCCAAAACGCCGGGGTCCGTCTACGTAATGTGGCATCACATGTTTGGCGAGGTGAATGGTCAGCGCGGCCTCTGGGGCTACGTTCGCGGCGGCATGGGACGCATCAGCTTCGCCCTGGCGGCCTCAGCCACTGCCCACGGCGCCCAAATCCGCACCGGCGCCCCCGTGGCCAGCGTCCTGATTCACAACGGGCGAGCCGAGGGTGTACGTCTGGAGAGCGGTGAAGAGCTGCGCGCTCGCGCAGTCCTCTCTAACGCTGACCCCAAACGGACCTTCTTGCAACTGTGCGCCGACGTCGGCCTTGATTCCGGCTTCCTGGCGCGCATCAAGCGCTTCAGAACAGAAAGCCCCGTCATCAAGATCAACCTTGCCCTCAAAGAGCTACCGAGCTTTACCTGCCTGCCAGGCAGCGAACCGGGGCTGCAGCACGCGGGCTCATGCGAGATTTCGCCGACCCCCGACTGGGTGCAGCAAGCTTACGAGGACGCACTGCGTGGCGAGCTGTCGCGCCGTCCCTACATCGAGGCCTACATGCAGTCAGCTACCGACCCATCGCTCACGCCACCGGGCAAGCACCTGATCTCGCTGTTCTGCCAATACGCCCCCTACCACCTGAAAGGTCATTCCTGGAGCGAGGAAGTCAAAGCAGCAATGGCCGAGCGCGTCATTGCTACCATGTGTGAATTCGCCCCCAACTTCGCCGATGCCATCATCGACCGCCAGGTGCTCAGTCCTGTGGACATCGAGCAGCGCTATGGTATGACCGAAGGGCACATCTTCCACGGTGAGATCACCCCCGACCAGCTCTTTGGTCAGCGTCCAACACCCGAGTGCGCCCGCTATCGCACCCCAATCGCCGGCCTCTACCTCTGCGGATCAGGCACCCATCCCGGTGGGGGTGTCATGGGAGCACCTGGCCATAACGCGGCCCAGGCGCTGCTACGCGACTGGGGAGAAGCTTCCTGAATCTCCTGACAGCCGCAGCCAGAAGCAGGGGCTAGGCTGGCCGTCGCTATAATCGATTAAGGCTATAAGAAATACAGATCAAGAAGAAGGCAGTCAGGCAGGCCATTGCTGGTCAGCAAGCAGGGACAGGGCCGCAGAAAAGTGCGCCTCCAGCCAGAGGTGCAGATCCTCACTCAACGGTGCCGCCAGGGTCACCGGCGCCTCATCGGGATAGCGACGTACCGTCAAACTGGAAGCATGGAGAAACTGGCGCGGCAAAGCCGCCTGGGGTGTTCCCGGCAGCGGAGGAGGAGCATAGGTCTGGTCACCGACCAGCGCATAACCCAGAGATGCCAGGTGGACCCGAATCTGATGAATCCGCCCTGTAATTGGGCGCGCTTCCAGCAAGAGAAACGCCCCCTGTTGGGCCAGCACACGAATCACTGTCTGGGCAGACAAGCCGTCTGGCCCCACCACACAGCGTCGGCGATCCTGGGGGTCACGCTGAATCGGCCCATCGAGCAACCAAAGGCTCCCGACAGGTAATGGCAGCGGCTCCTCTCCAGCAACCGCAAGCACAGCCGAGTTGGGCAACTCCCCTGTCTCAACCGGGTGAGCCATTTCTCGTCCTGGTCCCTGTTCCAGTGCAGCCAGCGAGAGGTGACGCGCCCGCAGTGGCTGCAGCGGTCGTGTCCAGGCTGGCGCCCCGGGGAAGGCCACCGCCAGATAGCGCTTCAGCACCCGATGCTCATTGAACTGCCGTCCCAGATAGCGTCGGGCGTTCTCCGTCCGTGCCAACAAGACCACCCCTGACGTATCCTTATCCAAACGATGCAAGAGCACTGGCCTGGGCAACGGCCCCTCCTGCTTTCGCAAGCGCGCTGTCCGCCGCTCGCGCAGCATCAAGCGTACGGCCTCGGGCGCCCGTTCCCAGCCCGGTTCATCGGGTAATTCTGGCGGCTGCCACTCCTCCGGTCCCTGCCGGTCCAGATAGGCCAGGATCATATTCCAGAGCGTATCGTCAGCATGCTTATAGGTGGGATGAATCACCACGCCCGCCGGCTTATTGACCGCCAGCATATGATGATCCTGATAGAGAATCAGACCAGGGTTCAGCTCCATCACAGAAACCGCCTC
This sequence comes from Thermogemmatispora onikobensis, assembly GCF_001748285.1. Classification (NCBI taxonomy): domain Bacteria; kingdom Bacillati; phylum Chloroflexota; class Ktedonobacteria; order Thermogemmatisporales; family Thermogemmatisporaceae; genus Thermogemmatispora; species Thermogemmatispora onikobensis. Next base: position 177,257 of record NZ_BDGT01000001.1, read on the forward strand.
CTGCCACCGGCTTCAGAGCGCACCTGCTCTCTTGCCCGCATCCTCGGCACGGCGAGCGTCTGCAGGCAGGCCCACATTGTCAGGGTATTATAGCCCGTGCCCCAGGGAGGATCAAGAGCCAGTCGCGGGTGGATCGTCGAGGAAGAGGGGAGACTGCCCACAATTTCCCCGACATGATAGAATGTGTAGGATACGGTCCAGGGAAGGCAGAGAGAGGTATGAGCATGTCTCTGATCCAGTACTATCGTGAACACCTGCAACTACGCAACCCGGTGCTAATTGCCGCCTTAGCCGGCTGGAACGACGCCGCCGACTCGGCCACTACTGCCATCAAATTCCTGATAGATCGCTGGAAGCCAGTGAAGATCGCAGAAATTGACAGCGAAGACTTCTACGTCTTCACTGAGACGCGGCCTATCGTGCGTATTGTCGACGGCATGCAGCGTTCCCTGATCTGGCCCGTCAACCAGTTCTCTGCCCACGGCCTTCCCGAGCAAGAGCGCGACATCATCCTCTACCTGGGGGTAGAGCCGCAGCTCAAGTGGCGCACCTTCAGCGAGTGCTTTCTCGAGGTCTGCCGCCACTTCCACGTCTCGGAGGTCATTCTGCTGGGAGCCATGTTGGCGGACATCCCTCATTCGCTGGCAGTGCCCATTACAGGCAGCTCGTCGACGCCCGAGCTCCAGGAACGACTACGCGAGTTGGACATTCACAGCTCTGGCTACGAGGGTCCCACCGGCATGATCGGCGTGTTGCAGGACGCCTGCCGCCGTGCGAGCATCCCAGCAGCCAGTCTCTGGGCGGCAGCGCCCCACTACCTGGCCGCCACCCCGAACATCAAGGTGACTGCGGCCCTCTTAACCTATGTCAACAGCCTCCTCTCCCTCGACCTCGACCTCAACGAGATCCAGGCGGACGCCGTCCGCTTCGAAGAGCAGATCACCGCACTGGTAGCCCGTGATCCCGAAGCCAGTGCCTACGTCCGCCGTCTGGAAGAACAGATCCATGCCCTGGCAGACGAGGAGGATGAGGACGACGAGGATGATCCAGAGGACGAGGAGGAGCCACCCGTGGTAGAGACAAGCCGCGGCCTGGCCACCGACCTCGACCACCCCGCCGGCACCGGTCCCCTGCCGAGCGCGGATGTGCTCATTCGCAGCGTCGAGGAGCTGCTGCGGCGTGAGCGCGAACAGGGGCCACCCACCGATACCGACGATTCCAAGGACGAGGGTTGAATGAGCAACCGGCTGTATACGCTTGAGGAAGTGCTGCACCCGCGCTCTGTCGCCATCATTGGCGCATCGCGCGCCCCCCAGAAGTGGGGGCATGTTGCCGCTCGCCAGCTATTGGCGAGCTTTCCGGGCGAGGTCTACCTGGTCACGCCCAGCGCCCCCGAGATCCTTGGCCAGCGCACCTACCCGAGCCTGCGTGCTGTGCCCGGGCCTGTCGATCTGGCCATCATTACAACCGCCTTCCAGCACGTGCCCGCCGCCGTCGACGATTGCATCGCTCACGGGGTCAAAGGCATCGTGATCGTCACCGCCGGCTTCAGCGAGACCGGCCCCGAGGGCCGCGCCCGCGAGATGGAGCTGGTCTCTCGCTGCCACGAGCACGGCATCCGTATCCTGGGCAGCAACTGCATGGGGGTCTACGTACGGCGCGCCCGGCTCAATGCCCTGGGCATGGCCTTCCCCCTGCCAGAGGGGCCGATCGGCCTGGTCTCCCAAAGCGGCAACCTTGGGATGTATCTCTACGCGCAGGCCCAGCTTGAGGGCCTGGGCTTCACAACCTTCCTCAGCATGGGGAATGGCGCCGATGTGCGCTTCCCCGAGTACCTGCAGTACCTGGCCAATGACCCCGACACCAGGGTGATCGCTGGCTATGTCGAAGCCATCGACGAAGAGACACTCCAACAGGTGACCCGGCAGCTCTATCACCAGGGATGCTATAAACCGGTGGTCATCTTGCTGAGCGGGGCCACCGAGGTCGGGGTGCGCGCCGCTCTGGCTCACACCGGTAGCCTGGCGACGGTGCGTCCCGACCACGATACCGCCTTACTCGGCAGCGGCGTGGTGCGCGTCATCCGCTCGGATGAGCTGTATCCGGTGGCACGGGCCCTGGCGCTCCAGCCGCCGACCCCAGGCGGGAGACGACGCATCGCTATTGTAGGCGATGGAGGCGGGAGCGTGGTAGCCTCCGGCGACGCCGCTTTGCGCTGCGGCCTGGAGGTGCCCGTCCTCAAGGAGGAGACACAGCAGCAATTGCGTGCTCTGATGCCCGCCCGCGCAACAGCTACCAATCCGATCGATGTCGCCGGCGCCGCAGACGAGGACCCGCTGGCTTTCGCTCGCCTGAGCGAGGTCTGTCTGGCCGACCCCGATGTTGATGGCGTCATCATTACGGGGCTCTTCGGCGGCTATCGCTGGCTGCTCTCTGAAGCCTTCGGGGCGCGAGAGGAGGAGGCCGCCCACGAGCTGGGCCGCCTCGTGCGCCAGTACGCTAAGCCGGTCCTGGTGCAAACCATCTACGCTCGCTACGATCAGGATATTCCCGCGCTCCAGCTCCTACGCGAGGAAGGCATTCCTTACTACGAGTCGATTGAGATCACCTGTCGCGCTATGGCCGCTCTCGCCGAGATCGGCGAGTTCCTGACGCGCATGGCCACCAGTCCCGCCAACCAGGAGCCGGGAAGGTGACGAGGCTCAGGGAGGTCGAGCCTGGCCGATCAGACGACCGCTCCGTCCAGCAGGACCTGTCACTCGCCGACGGCGCGAGGATGGCCCCGCTCGACCTTCACTCGCCCGCCTCTCAGCCAGGCGCCTGGCTCAGCGCGGTCCGGCAAAAACGCCCGGCAGGCGCTGGCTGATCTCCCAGGCTTCTTGAACAATGCGCTCTATCAGCTCCTGGGCCGTGGGAATATCATGGATGAGGCCCACCACCTGCCCGGCCCAAACAAAGCCTTCGTCGAGAACACCCTCCAGAGCCGCTCGCTTGTTAACAGCGCCGCTGATGAGCGGCAACAGCCGGCGCAGGCGCTCCTCAGCAGTAGCCCCTGCACGCTCCAGCTCTTCTTCAACCTGGCGAATACGCTCGGCGACTGGCCCTTTGAGAACGCGCGCCGGTCGCCCAATGCTGCGCTCGATAATCATGGTATCGGTCTCTTGAGCTTCGAGCAGCGCCTGCTGATAATGCGGGTGGGCATTGCTCTCACGCACGGCTACAAAGCGCGTGCCCAGCTCAATACCCTCGGCTCCCAGGGCCAAGGCCGCCGCAAGCCCTCGCCCGTCGGCGATGCCGCCACTGGCCAGGACGGGGATCTTGACGGCCTCGACTACGCGCGGCGTCAGTACCAGCGTCCCAATATCATCACGCCCGAGATGCCCCCCGCCTTCGAAACCGACGGCAATGACAGCATCAGCCCCCAGGGCCTCCGCTTTGCGCGCAGCCCGCACCCCTGCGACAAGCACCATCGTGCGTACCTTTACGCCACTCGCTTGAATGCGCTTGAGTAGCGGCTCGGGATTGCCACCGGTGATGCTGATGACCGCTGGCTCCTCGCTGAGCGCAGCATCGAGAAACGGCTCTAGGGAAATATGCCCGATGGGGAAGTTGACGCCGAAAGGTTTGTCAGTTAGCCGCTTGGCCTTCTGGATTTCGGCTCGCAGTTCTTCAGGCGTGGCAAAACAGGCACAGCCGATCTGTCCAAGGCCGCCAGCATTGGAGACCGCCGCCGCCAGCTCGGCAAAGGAGAGATGGGACAGCCCTCCCTGGACAATAGGATAGCGGATGTCGACGAGTTCCGTGAAGCGCGTCTGCATGCGCTCAGGTAGCGATGTCAAGTGCGTTCCCGCCTTTCGCCGACCGGGTTCAGAATGGATGCGACAGGCACTTCTTCGCCTCCCGCCTTCGTTGGCCGGCAGAGGATATTATACCATCGACGCCGCTCGCTCTCTCCTTCTCCCGCGCCATGCTTCAATGGTCAATCGTCTCAATTGTATCACTGCAACATACAATCTTTTGAAGTGGTCTTCTGCTCATCATCTGACGATAGTCATCTGTGTACAATCTCTCTCTTGCGTAAAGGAGAGAGCGGCAAACTGCTGAATTGACAACGATTGTGGATTCGCATATACTAGGCTATACAATCTTTAAAGGCTCCAAATGGCGAAATGAACCCCATCTGTAACCTATAGTATTTCCCATGAGATAGCAGGTAGGACGAAGCCAGGCAGGGACTATGAGTATCACTTTTTCACTGGACAAGAGCACGCGCACTCTGCTCTATCAGCAGCTTGCCGAACAAATCAAAAGTGCCATTGTGAGGGGAGAGTTAACGGAGGGCATGCAGCTGCCACCGGTGCGCCGCCTGGCGGCGGAGCTGGGTGTGAGCACGACGACGGTCGCTCAAGCCTATGATCTTCTCGCCAGTGAGGGGGTAATCGGCGGTCACGTTGGGCGCGGTACCTATATTCTTTCCTCCTCGCTGACGGCCCTGGCACGGGTACGCGCCCCTTTCGGGGGGGATCTCCAGGCGAGCGTTTCGCTCTCGACCTGCCAACGCCAACGGCTGGATTGGGCCGCGGGCTGGCTCGGGGGATTAGCACCGCAGGCCAGCCGGGCTGGCCAACTGCAGTGGCTGACTCAGCGCGCCCTGGAGCGCTGGGGCGATCCTGCGACACTGCTCAATCTGAGCAGTGGCTACCCCGATGTTAGCCTCTTTCCGATCGAACGCTGGCAGCGCTCGATGGCGCGCGCCGGGCAGCTTCTGGCCGAGGAGGCCCGGCAGGCAGCCAGTCTACAGGTATTGCAATATGGTTCGACCCTGGGCGACGAGGCCCTGCGCAGCTACCTGAGTCGCTATTTCACCCGTTCTGGTTTCCAGGCAGAACCACAAGAGATTTTGCTCACAAGCGGCAACCAGCAAGGCCTGGACCTGGTTGCGCGCGTATTACTGGCGCCGGGCGATCCGGTCTTTATCGAAGAGCCGGCTTATCTGGCAGCTCTGGATATCTTCGAGCAGCAGCGTGCGGTCTGTCATCCGATCGCAGTTGATGAGGAGGGGCTGCGTCTCGATCTGCTGGAACAGGTGCTGGAGGGGCCAGCAGTCCGCCCTCGTTTGCTGTGCGTGGTGCCAACGGCCCATTCGCCCACGGGCGCTACTATGTCATGTGAGCGTCGCCAGCAGCTAGTCGAGCTGGCCAGCCGCTATAATCTCTTGGTTGTCGAAGATGACTATTGCAGCGAGCTATGCTATACCGAGTCAGGCAGTGAGCCACCACCGGCCCTGCGGAGTTTTGACCGCGAGGGGCGCGTGATCTATCTGAAGAGCTTCAACAAGTTGCTGTTTCCAACGCTGCGTCTCGGCTGTATCGTAGCAGCTCCGCCGATCCTGGCGCGCCTGGTCGAGGGCAAGCAGGCGTTTGCTCGCGGCGCTTCACTGCCTCTGGCCCGTGCTCTTCTGGAGCACCTGAGCGATCCCGCCTTCGAGGAAGAGCTGAGTCTTTCTCGCCAGGAGTATCGGCGCCGGCGCGATACATTGCTGCATCTCTTAGAGGAGGAGCTGGCCGGGCTTGAGTGCCGCTGGACGGTGCCGACAGCAGGCTTCAATCTGCTGCTGTCGCTGCCGTCACAGCTGCAAGAATATGAGGTGATTGAGAAGGCCGCCGATCGTGGCCTGCTGCTGGCTCCTGGTCAGCTTTTCCGCGTCGAGAACAGCCAGCAGCAGCCGCCGAGTGTGCGCCTGACCTTCGCCGATAAGTCCCCGGAGCAACTTCGCGAGGGAGTCAAGCGGCTATCGTCGACGCTGCGCGCTCTGCTCCATGGAAGCAGCCCTGGGCGGGGACAGGCCTCGCCCGATCTGTTCACCGCCGTCTGAGGTCTGCGAGCCTGAACAGTTGAGGCTTGCCAGTCTGTTCGCTGTGAGAGTGGGCTACCGCAGGGCGACCAGGTCCCCCTATTGTGCTGACCTGTCCTTCCGAGGGGAGGGCAACACCGCCAGGGTTAAGTACGGGCTGCTGCTGCCTCGACCCTTCCGGTGCTCCTCTCCCTACCCTGCCAGGACGACAGGCGGAGATGGCACGGCTCTTTTGGCGCTTGTCTTGCTGTGCGCTGAATCCCGCGCCGCTCCCGCGTCAATTGCTGAGCTTGTCCCTCGGTCAGCAGTAATGCTATCCTGATAGGACAGAGGAAGAACGGCGAGCAGGAGGAGCGCTTGCTTCTCAAGGACCTGACAAACGCTGCAGCCTTGCTTTCTTGCTCAGCCTGAAGCTGTAGCGCTCCCCTTGCTCTGCCAGACTTTGATGAGGAACCAGCAGATCATGAGCAGTTCAGCAGGGCAATCTGCCGAGCACCCGTCTGGCACGCCATTGTCTGGACGCCGGCATACCTATGTGATCGATCCTGAGAATCCAGGCGAGTTGGCTCGCCTGACAATGCAGGAGCGCATTATCACCGAGGGCATGGGGGGCCTCTTCCCCGAAGGGCTGACACTTCCCCCAACGGCCAAAGTGCTCGACCTGGCCTGCGGCCCAGGCGGCTGGGCTCTGGATCTGGCACGCGCTTATCCCGATGCCGAAGTGATCGGAGTCGATATCAGCCCGGCTGTCGTAGAGTACGCGACGGTCCAGGCTCAGACGCAGCATCTGGCAAACGTCAGTTTCCAGGTAATGGATGTTATGGAGCCGCTGGCCTTCCCCGAGGCGGCTTTTGATCTGGTGAATGGCCGCCTGCTGTCCGGCTTCATGCTGCCCGCAGCCTGGCTACATCTGGTGGCCGAAGGCTATCGCCTGCTGAAGCCAGGTGCTGTGCTACGCCTGACTGAGGGCGAGCTGTCGCTGACAACCAGCCCAACGCTGAGCGCTTTGCACGAGTTGGGAACGCGCGTTCTGAAGATGGCTGGACGCAGTTTTTCACCCGATGGGCGCCACGTTGGGATCACCCCCGTCCTTCCTCGCTTGCTACGCCAGGCCGGTTTCGAGCAGGTACGCCTCCACGCAAGCGCCATCGAGTGGTCGATCGATACCCCTGCCTACTACAGCCTCTTTAAAGACTGCCTGATGGGCCTGGAGCTGATCCAGCCGTTCTTGCTGGGTGCCGGCTTAATCGAACGCGAGGAGCTACAGCGTCAGATGCAGCAGGCCCTGGCTGAGATGCAACAAGACGATTTCTGCGCTCTCTGGACCCTGGTGACAGTCTGGGGTCAGAAGCCAACAGCTCCTGCTCCTGCCTGACCTTGTGCTGGAGTTTAGAGCTGGCCTCCAAGTGCCAGCAGGAGCAGGAGGATGCTCAGGAGAAAACCACTGAGCAGAAGGAAGGCGATGAGTCGGGCCTGACGGCTGGTTTCGTCGACGGCCATGTTGACGGCCAGCAGCAGGCTCTCATCGTTTGTGGTCGGCTGAATCGGCTCTGCTGGATAGCCCAGCCTCCCAGTGTTCGCGTCGGAGGACCAGCGTCTGAGCTGCGTGAGTCGTGGCCGGCCCAGGCCGCAGCGCAGGTAGAGATAGATGAGCACCACCAGGCCGCCGAGCAATAGCATGCAGACGATCAGAATGAGCAAAGGCAGCATAGTGTTTCGCTCCTTGTGTTTTTCACGGCGCCTCTACTTGTTCTTTTTGTCACCCCAGGAAGAGTGTCGGTCACTTCACTCTGCCTCTACTTGTAAGGACGCTGACCGTGGGCTTCCGTGAAAATGCAAGTGCCCCTGGCTTCACCTATACGTCCGGGCTGAGCAGATTCAACAGAGACAGCCTCCTCTTCTCCTCTCCAGCTGGACAGAGAGGCAGGCTGGCAGAACAGCCAGTTCGGTGGAGGATCACGAACACGCGGCACATTTCCACCACACACGGCTGAGATTGTGGCCGCCCCGCCGGCTGTGATACAGTACAGGGACGCAGGGAGAACGTGTTTTGAAACGAGGTGTTCTATGAGTGACCATGACCAGTTGGAATTGGCCACGCTCGCTGGCGGCTGCTTCTGGTGTACAGAGGCGGTCTTCAAGCGCGTCAAAGGGGTGGTGAGTGTGACGCCAGGCTACGCCGCCTCCCAGGTTCCAAACCCCAGCTACGAACAGGTCTGTTCAGGGAAGACTGGCGCCGCCGAGGCCGTCCAGATCCGTTACGATCCGCGTATCATTTCCTACGAGCAGCTGCTCGACATCTTCTGGCACACCCACGATCCCACAACGCTCAATCGTCAGGGGAACGACGTTGGGACACAGTATCGCTCGGCCATTTTCTACCACAACGATGAGCAGCGGCGCCTCGCCCTGGCTTCGAAGGAGGCCCTGGAACAGGCGCGGACCTACCGCAACCCCATTGTGACAGAGATTGTGCCTTTCAGCAACTTCTATCAGGCAGAAGATTACCATCGCGACTATTACGATCGCCACCCGAACCAGCCTTACTGCATGATCGTCATCTCGCCCAAGGTGCAGAAGCTGCTGAAGGAGTACAGGCCGGTAGTCAAGGAGGATCAGACGAGGGCTTGATGAGCAGGGCCAGGCCAGAAGAGATGATGAGCGCACCCGTCCGCGCCAGAGCCGAGTCCTGGAACGAACAGGAAGGACGCGAGTGACCCCAGGGGGCGTGCCGACAGCCGCTTGAGCATAAAGCCATAGCGCCTGGCCTGGGGTCACCTTCTTTCTCCCTCGCTGATCAATAACAACGGGGGCGGAAGAGTCTGCGCCAGCAGAGTCCGCGACGAGGCAGCCGCACTTAGAGGACGGCTGTCACACGGCGCAGCTTGCCATCGCGCAGGAAGTTCACGATAAGGCGATCACCGGGCACATGGCGCCGCACAATGCGCTGCAGGTCGCGCGGCTCAGTGACTGGCTCACCGTCAGCAGCTACAATGATGTCGAGGCGGCGCAGACCAGCTCGCTCAGCAGGACTGTCGCGGTGGACCTCCAGCAGCTCCATAGCGCTGAGCTGATTGAGTTGGACACTGCGGCGCAGGGCTGGATCAAGCTGGATGCGCATCCCTCCAACTCCCAAGGCGACGCTGCCCGCCCGCGCCGCGCCCTCCCGCGTGATGCGGGCAATAGCCCCCTGAAGTGTCTCCAGCGGAATCGAGAAACCCAGTCCCTGGGCCAGCGCCACCATCGCGGTCGTCATGCCCACGACCCGCCCGGAGCTGTCCACCAGCGGGCCGCCCGAGTTTCCTGGATTGATAGGGGTATCAGTCTGAATGAGATTGGTGAGGCGGCGCCCTCCACGCCCTTCCAGCGTCCGCCCGAGAGCGCTGACCACTCCCGCCGTCACAGTCCAGTTCAATCCGTAAGGATTGCCCACGGCAATCACCAGCTGGCCTACCCGCAGCTTCCCCCGTCCAAACTCGGCAACCGGCAGACGGTCGGCCCCGATGCGCAGGAGAGCCACATCGGCATCTGGATCGGTGCCGACCAGGCCGGCATCAAAGGAGCGTCCGTCGGCCAGCGTCACCCGAATGCGCCGCGCTCCCTCGACAACGTGGGCATTGGTAAGCACCTGCCCATCGGAGGCAAAGAGAAAGCCTGAACCCAGCCCGGTTGCATCGAAACCGGGTCCCCCATAGGCCGGGGAAAGGTATGGCCAGCGCAGCCCGCCGCGCTCAACGTCGATTCGCACGACCGCCGGCCCCACCCGCTCCGCTGCTGTTGTTACCGCTCGCGAATAGGCATCGAGGGCCTGTGCATCACGTTCTTCTGTTTCCATCATCGCTGTAAGCTTTCTGACGTGGAACCCCATTTTTCGCCGAGCGTGCGAGGCCGCGAAGCAATGAGATTGCTTCCTATTGTATCACATACCTGCTTCAACAAGTAGCGCAGAGGAGGCACCCAGGCACCTGGGAGAGCCTTACATCGACTGGCTTTTCTCTCCCAGGGCAGGGCGCCCGTCCGATCGCTGGCTAGAGATTACCCAGTAGCTCCATGAGTCGCTCCAGCTCGCGCTGATCATCGACCAGGGGCACCGGTGTCACGACCAGTTCATCAAGCCCCTGAGCCAGCAGCTCACGCAGGCGATCGGCCACCGTGGTCTCATCGCCCCACACAACCAGGTTCCTGATCAATTCCTCTGGCAAGAGGCCGTCGGACCCCAGGGGATAGCCGGCATCAGCAAACATGTTGCGATAGAAGGGCGCGCGCCCATAAAAGCCGAGATGACTGCGCGCTGCCTCCAGGACTGGCTGCCAATCCGTTCCCAACGCCACCGGAACGTGGGCCAGCAAGGGTGGCACCGGGCGCCCGCGTGAGGCGGCGCCTTCGACCAGCGCTGGCCTGGCCTTCTCCAACAGATAGGGATGGGGACACATCCACGAAATGGCCCCATCTGCCACCTCGCCCGCCAGACGGAAGGCCCGTCTGCGCAGCGCGGAGACGAGTATTGGGACACGCATGGGCCGGGGGAAGGAGGCACGTGCCGTGTAGAAGCGCCCCTGAACGTCCACAGTGCCATCCCATAGCGCCGCTCGTAGAATGGTCACATACTCGCGGAGCTGCTCCAACGGCTCCACCATCGAGAAGCCATAGATGCCCTCAATCGAGTGGCGATGGCTGGTTCCTACGCCGAGGCGCAGGCGGCCCGGCCCCAGCTCCTCCAGCGTGTAAGCCTGCTGGGCCATGACCAGGGGATGCCGCGGGTAGGTCGGCACAATCGCCGTTCCCAGGCGGATGCGCTCCGTCTGCATCAGAGCCGCGGCAAACAGCGTCAGAGTATCCGGTGAGGTGGGCAGCTGCGTCATCCAGAACTGGCACACCCCAGCCTGCTCGGCCTGACGAAGCCTCTCTAGAAGATGAGGCACTCCAGCGCGCCCAAAGAGCGCCAGCCCAACACGCTCACGCACCGGCTGGGGGGCACTTCCCTGCCCGTGAGCCGAAACGGTGCTCTGTTGCTGCATAAGTCTTCCTTCTTCCTTCACCTGGCACTGTCTGTGTGACAGCTACCAGCTGTTATACAAGAGGAGAGCAGCCTCAGCAGGCCCTCTCCTGCCGTGCAACATAGCCCCCAGCAAGCAGCCATGTCAAGCCAGGAGAGCGATCCCGGCGGACCGAAACCGCGCACGTAGATCAATCGTTCAAGCCAGAAGCAGACTAGCGACCAGCCAACGGCTGCTGACGCTGATTGGCCCCGGCCCGATACTCACGCATCACCAGCTCCGTCAGCTCCTCTACCGACGTCTGCCCCACCGGCTTATCCAGGGCAATGCGCCCATGCTGCAGGAGATTGACGCGATCACAGATCTCCAGCACCTGGGCATAATTGTGGGCGATCATAATGATCGAAACCTGACCCTCGCTCTTAAGCGTCCGAATCAGATTCATAATCAAACTGCCTTCCTTGGCCCCCATCGCCGCCAGCGGCTCATCCAACAGCAAGATGCGCGCCCGCGAGTAGACCGCGCGCGCAATGGCAATCGACTGGCGCTGGCCCCCTGAGAGCTGGGCCACCTCCGTATCGACCGAAGGGATATTGACCCCCATATGCCCCAGGCACTCGCGCGCCAGACGGCGCATCCGCTGATTATTGAGCAGCGGCAAAGGACTCAGCAGCGACTCACGTTTCAAGAACATGTTATGATAAACGCTCAACTCGTTAATGAGAGCCAGATCCTGATAGACAGTCTCTATACCTAGAGAACGCGCATGGGAGACCGAACGCAGGCGGACCTCCTTACCGTCGATAAAGATGCGGCCCTCATCGGGCTGCAGGAAGCCCGTCAGGATCTTGATCAGCGTTGACTTGCCGGCCCCATTGTCGCCGACCAGGCCCAGGACCTCGCCCTGACGCAGATAGAGACTGACACCATTGAGAGCTGTCACCGCCCCAAAGCGCTTGATCAGTCCCTCCGTGCGAATCACCTCTGCCATTGTGGACTCACTCATTCGCGCCCTGCCTCTCGCCATAGTCGCAGGCGAACGTTCAAAATCATCGCCACCAGGATGGCTGCCCCCAGGATAATATCAAACGTGAAGGCGCTGACTCCGAGCAGCGTAAAGCCATCGCGCAGGATCGAGAGCACGAGCGTGCCCAAGAAGGCTCCGACAATCGTGCCCAGGCCGCCGGTCAAGGCTGTTCCCCCGATGACCGCGCCGGCTACCGCCATGAACATAATGTCGGTGCCCCCCGCCAGCGGATCAATCGAGGTGATGCGGAACGCCTCCAGGGTGCCAGCGAAGCCACCGAGCACGCTACAGAGCATGAAATTGCCAATCTTGATGCGGGCCACATTCACCCCCACCTCGCTGGCCCCCAGCAGGTTGCCACCGGTTGCCACTGTGTGGAGGCCCCAGCGCGTCCAGGAAAGCACGACTTGCATGACGATGGCGATGGCGATGGCCCAGATGATCTCAGCGTAGGCAGCGTGCCCAAAAATCTCATTGACCCAACCCTCTGAGGGCGTCAAGACTGGGAAGCCCTGGGAGATGGTAAGGGTCAGACCATTGATCAGGAAGAGGGTGCCCAGGGTCGTGATGAAGGAGGGCACCTTCAGTACGACGGTAATCAGGCCGTTGAAAAGGCCCACGAGCGCGCAGACAAGCAGTCCCAGGATGAGCCCCACCAGGAGGGGCAGGCCCGCCTGGTTGGCAAAGTACATGATGAACGGCGCCAGAGCGTAGACTTGACCCACCGAGAGGTCGATCTCACCACAAATCAAGAGCATAACCTCGCCGGCGGAAATGATGGCGGTCGCAGCCACAAACTGGGAGAGCGTCCTGATGTTTTGCGTTGAAAGAAAGGCTTGATTGGAGAACTGGAAGTAAATGATCAGGGCGATGGCCACGACCACAATGCTGGCTTCACGCTGCCGCAGGAAAAGACGGGCCACTCGGAGCCAGGGATTGGGCCGCTCCGGCATCGGTTCGGGCTCCGTCTTCACCGGCGGAGCAGAAAGCACATGTTCGGCCATTGCGATGCTCCTTCTTGTTGCGTGCTATCTACCTTCTGATTGCCCTCCGCCCCCTCAAGCTCCCCCCGGCCTGCGCACACGCCGCTGCGCCACCTCGCCGGGCAGCTGGTGCTCCTCACATCTTCGCTAAGGAGCGGACAGTAATAGTATGTCCTAAAGGAGACGAATCTGTAAGTCTTTGCCGCTTTCTTGCCCCTCTTCTCTTGAGAGAAGCTATCACCCGTCAGACAGGCTCAGGGAGCCAGGCTAGAGGAGCAGCCAGCGCGCCAGACTTACAGATTCTTCGGCTGTCTACCCTCGTGCGAACGTGCTATCGGGCTGACTGCCCGCTGGCAGAACAGAGGGAGGCTAGTAGATGGTCAGCCCACGCTTGGTAGCGTCCCGGCTGGGCCTCTTCTGCTCGCACGCCTCTCTGCTCTTCACGAGCGTGGCACCAGCTGCTGCTTGGAGGAACTTCCCTCAAAGCGTGTCTGCGTGCGCAGATAAGGGCCAACGTTCTCCTTGGTAACAAAGAGCAGACCGGTGTCAGTGTCGGAAGGCGCCATCAGGCCACCCGAGAGCAGGTAGAGGAAGAGCTGAATCACCGGGTAGAAGCCCTGCAGGTAGGGCTGCTGATCAATCGTGAAATCGAGGTTGCCAGCCTGGATCTCCTGGAGGGTCTTGGTCAAGAGATCATAGCCACCACCGTGCACTCCCTTAGACGCCAGGCTGTATTTCTCCATCACCTGGGCAACGCCCTGGGTACTGCCCGCATCGACGGCAAACATGCCTTTGAGGTTGGAATGACCGAGATAGTAGGCTTCGATGCGCGACAGCTCCTCTTCCACCTGAGCCCCCGTCGCGACTTCAACAAAGTTGATCGGCGCCTTGGAGTCTAGAATGGCTTGCTTGGCCCCGTCGATCCGCGGCTGAATGTTGAGCGAGCCGGGGGTAGCAATGAAGCCCACGACGTCCCCGCTGCCGACGAGGGAGACAATACGCTGCCCCATGCGATAGCCCGACTGATAGAGGTCCTGACCGATGTAGGCCAGGCGCCGGTTCTTGCTTCCGGCTGGCGCATCGGCATTGTAGGCCACTACGGGAATACCCGCATCCAGAGCACGATTGACCGGATCGTCAAAGGCAGTGGGGTCAATGATGGAGACGGCAATGCCATCGGCCTTGGCAGCAATGGCTGCGTTGAAGGCATCTACCATTTCCTTGACAACGCTATTGGCCGAACCCGTCCATTGATAGGTGCAGCCGACGAGGGCGCAGGCATCCTGGATGCCATACTGGGTGGGGACGAAGAAGGGATTCGTGGTGACGTGATTGATGAAGACGAAGTTCCATTTCGGATGGTTGGGGAAGTTGCCCGCCACTCCCGTGGACGAGCTGCTGCTGGATGGCTGGCCACCACAGGCCGCCAGCGCCGAGGCAAGACTGGCCCCGGCTCCCCCGGCTAGCGCAGTCTGCAGCAGACGCCGTCGTCTGAGAGGAAGACGCTCGAAATACGCTGAGAAGCTTGATCCTTCCACGGCTGGACCTCCAGTTCCTTCTAGTCGCCTGACAGACAGAGCGATTGCCTGGGAAGGCTCACTCCGAGCGAGCGACGAAACTTGACAAGGAGAGCTTCCTCCTTGCACCTTGCTTGCTTTCCTCGCTTCAGTCGCTGTGCTTGCTGGTTGGCTTGCGCTCTCTTTCTCCCGGTTCCCTACGACCTCGTACGGGTGCTCGTCCTTCTCCATTCTCAACATCGATACTTGTCTATTTAGCGATGAGTGGAGATCGTTGCGTTGGTGCCGGGTCACCCACCTCCTTCCTTTGGAGCATTGAGCATCTCGCCCTGACCAGGGCAGGTGCTCGGCGGCAGGTCCGAGCCTGTGCCGCTATAGCCCAGTGCCCGGTGCACGTCCTCGGTTGTCAAGACAATGAGTTCGCGCATCGCCTCCTCAGCAGCCAGTTCCTGGCCCTGGCGAATGGCCTCGGCAACGCGCCGATGGAGCGGCATCGTACGCCGATTGGCTCCTGGCAGGCGCGCTGTCACGAGGCGGCTGGCGCGCAGAGGCGCTGCCAGTGTGGCCACAATGCGCTGTAACAGCTCGTTGTGAGCTGCGGCACAGATGGCGCTGTGAAAAGCCAGGTCGGCCTCAATATACGGCTCGGCCTCTTCAACCAGCTCCTCCAGCCGGCCACACGCTCGCTCAATGGTCTCTATCTCTTCGGCAGTCGCCCGTGAGGCCGCCAGTCGCGCCGTCATCGGCTCAAACATGAGGCGCACTTCACAGATCGCCTCCAAAAAGGCTGGATCGGGCCCCACCTCGTACTGCCAGGTCAGCACCTCTGGATCAAGCAAGTTCCAGTTGGCCCGGGGACGCACGCGAGTCCCCGTCCGTGGGCGCGCTTCAATTAACCCTTTCTCCGCCAGCACTTTGAGCGCTTCGCGCAACACTGGACGGCTGACGTTGAACTGCTGGCTCAGCTCAGGTTCGCTCAAAAGGGCATCCCCCGGTTGAAATTCCTTGCGCATGATACTCAGCCCGATCTCCCGCACGACCTGCGCAGACAGGTTTTGCCGCCTGAGCGAACGGAAGGTTCTTGCCATCTGCCTCCATAATTGTCATACAATTTAACGGTATGATAATATAGGATAGGGTCTCTGTCAAGCCATCTGCTGGCTGATGGAGTCCACTTGGTGGCGCCGTTCACTGTCGATCACCTCGAAGAGGAGCTAGCGGGTACCGGTATGAAAATCGTTGATGTCAAGACCCATGTGATGGGCACCGCCTGGCGTAATCTGACCTTTGTGCGCGTGATTACCGATGAGGGACTGGAGGGGGTCGGTGAGGTGCGTATGCTCAATCATACGGATGCCCTGTTGGGCTATCTGGCTGAGGCTGTGCCCAACCATGTGCTCGGCCATGATCCCTGCCGTATCGAGGATCTGGTGCAGCGCATGTATCGCAACGATTATGCCCGCGCCGGCGAGATCGCTATGTCGGCCATTGCGACTATCGAGATCGCTTGCTGGGATATCGTGGGCAAGGTCCTGGGGCGCCCGGTCTATGAGCTGCTGGGTGGCCCGGTCCGCGAGCGCATTAAGGCCTATGCCAATGGCTGGTATACGGTCGAGCGCACACCCGAGGAGTTCCACCGGGCAGCGCAGCGGGTGGTTGAGCGCGGCTATCGCGCCTTAAAGCTCGATCCCTTTGGCTCGGGTTTCTACGAGCTGGAGCCGGAGGAGAAGCGCAAGGCTGTGGCGCTGGTGGAGGCAGTGCGCGATGCTGTCGGCCCAGATGTGGAGCTGCTGATCGAGATGCATGGACGCTTTAATCCAGCCACGGCGGTCGAAATGGCCCGGGAGCTGGCCCCCTTTCAGCCTTCCTGGATTGAGGAGCCGGTCCCTCCCGAAAATCTGGCGGCTCTCAAGAAGGTAGCCGAGCAGGTGACGCTTCCGGTCGCCACAGGCGAACGCTTGCATACGCGCTACGATTTCCGCCCGCTCTTTGAGCTGCAGGCTGCCGATATTATTCAGCCCGACATTACGCACTGTGGCGGGCTGCTGGAGGTGCGGAAGCTGGCCGCCTGGGCCGAGTGCTACTATATGCTGGTAGCCCCTCATAATGTCGGTGGCCCGGTCTCGACAGCGGCGGCGCTCCATCTGGCCGCCGTGACGCCCAATTTTAAGATCCAGGAGCATTTTAACGATCTCAATGAAGAGTGGGTCAAGCAGGCTGCCCCTGGCAACCCCGAGGTGGTCGATGGCTATTTCTCTCTGCCGCAAGGGCCGGGCCTGGGGGTGACGCTCGATGAGGCTTTCGTAGCTGCCCACCCACGCCAGCGCATTTTCTTTAATCTCTTCGCGGAAAACTGGCATCTGCGCCAGGCGGTACAGCCGCCGGTGACAGGATCTGCCGCCGCCGCTCCTGCTTCTTCTTCTGGCGCTGGCGAGCAGCCCCCGTCACCGCCAGCCTCGCAATCGATGGCCGAGGCGGATGGCAACGTCGAGGGCCTCTGACCAGTCGACCCTCTGAGATTAGATGGGCTGGAGCAGGACGGTCATGAGCAGGGCCGCGCCAGCTCCGGCCAGAGTCCACAGCAGTGACCATGGCTCGCCAGGGCGCTGACTCGCCGGCAAGAGATGGCTGGCCCCTAGATAGAGGAGGAAGCCGCTAAAGAAGCCAAGGTAGCGCGGCAGGAGCACGGTCGGCAGGCTGATCCAGATGGTCGCCAGGGTCCCCAGCAGGGGCGTGCAGGCGAAGAAGAGCAGCCAGGCAAATGCTTGTCGGCGACTGCTACGGTTGGCCAGTAAGAGGACGACAGCGTTGAGGCCCTCAACAAGATTGTGGAGGATGATGGCCCCGGCCAGGAGCAGCCCGGTGGCAGGGTTGACGACGAATCCCAGACTGATGGTCGCTCCTTCCAGGAGGCGATGCAGTGAGAAGAAGAGCACAGAGACCACTCCCAGCAGGGGCCGGGGCGCGCCGTTGGCCGAGGCCTCCTGCTGACCCGCTTGCCAGTGCAAGGCCAGCCTTTCGAGGAGATGAAAGGTGAAGAAACCGCTGGCCAGGGCCGCGAAGGCGGCAAAGCGCTCGCCCGGAAGAAGCGTTAGCACACTGAAGAGGCGCGGCAGCCATTGAAAGGTCGCCAGACCAACGAGGGCGCCAGCTGCGAAGGCTATAACCTGCTGAAGCTGTTCCCGTTGCCTCAAGGCAACGATCCCCCCTGCGCAGGTGGAGCAGAAGGCGATAATCGAGAGCAGAATGGTGCTCATCCAGGTCCTCACTCCTGAACTGGAAGATGCCGATTGAGAGGTCCGCCGCGCTGTCAACGCTGGCGCCAGCAGGAGGCCACATCGTCCTGGCCCCTCCCCTAACAGTGATACCATATTGTTCCTTTTCAAAGCAATGCATTTCTGATGCTGTTGCTCCTGAAAATAGCTTGCTTGCTTGTTGGGAACCACGGCCAGGGGACCAGCCTGCAGGCAGAGAGGCGAAGCCGGAGCTGGTGAAAACTGGGAGCGAGCGCAAGGGCCAGGGGAGTGCGCGGAGACGAGGAAGGGCGGCAAGACCGCTGGCGCCAGCGCCGTCGTGTCAGGCGCTGGGCCGGTTCGGTCGGGACTGCTCTGCCCTGCTCTCAGACAGCATTGGGGGCGCTCAGCAAGGCATCGATGGCCGCGGTCAGCGTCTGAAGCTTAAAGGGCTTTTCGACCACAATGGCCCGGGGTGCGATGCTTTTCGCTTGTTCAATCTCGCTGGCTGGCGCCGCGGTGCAGAGAATGAGCGGGAGATTGCGCGTGTGGGGATGGGCCCGCAGCTGACGGAGTACGTCTTCTCCTGCCATATCGGGCATGTAGAGGTCGAGAATGAGGAGATCGATCGGCAGCGGGTCAGAGACGTGCCCTTCAGCTTCTTCCCCAGCTGGCCCCTCAGCAAGGAGCGCCGCCAGGCACTCGCGGGGATGTCGATAATGTACCACGCGATGACCAGCAAAGTCGAGAAAAGTTACGCAGAGCTTTGCAATGCGCGGATTATCTTCTAGCAGGCCAACCTGCGCCATGTTGCTACCTTCTTACTGATGCAAGCAGAGCTGCTGCTCGCTCTTCGAAGAAACAAAGGGATACAGACAACACCCTGCAACTGTGGTGATGGTTCTCCTTTGCTTAACACATCCCGTTCAAGATTGTAGTGTTCTTGATAGACGCATGTCAAGATAGTGTTGCACTTGCGAGGGGGAGAAGATGGGGCAGGCCTTGTCTCGACGGGTCGGCCCCGATGCTGTACAATGCCTTCAGACGAGGCAGTCCGCCGCTGCACTGCTGCCGTCCTGCCGCCCTGAAGCGCCGTTACCACGCTGTCCCTCGCTGGGTTCTGCTCTCACGCAGGAGAGCCTGCCCTACCCCGGTCGGCTCTTGTTGGGTGAGTGTGGTGTGGTCTGCCACCATAGGGCTGAGGGAGAGAGCCAGAGCGGCGCCGGGCGAGCCAGCAATCAGGATGCGAGTGTCACAAGGAACGTATGAGCGAGAGCGAACAGGAACAGGGCCAATTGCACCCCGTGAGTGTGGTCCGCTTCGGCCTGGGGAAGGAAATTCAGCTCTATCCAGAGGAGCTGGCGGTGGTGAAACGCGAGGAGGGTGAGGAGACGCGCATCCCACTGGCGCAGATCCAGCGTCTGATTCTGATGCCGGGCGATCCGAATCCCGCCAGGTTGATCTTGTTGGCCGATCTTGACGAGAATGAGACCGTGATGCTGGCTGAGGGGATGAGTAATGTGCGCGATTTTCGGGCCATGCTGCCGCACTTGCGCGAGCTGGCCCCGCATATTCAGTTTGATCCTCCCGATATGGAGGAGCAGCTGCGCCAGGCGCTCAATACGCGCCGCGCCTGGACGTTGACCTGCTATGGCGCCATTCTCCTGGTCTGCATCTTACTCTATTTGATTTATTTGCTGGTGGCCTATATCGGCAGTCACCACCCATGAGGGCCTCGTATCCGGTACGAGGCCCTGCCCTGCCCTGCCCGCGAAGCGGAGCAGGCCGCAACAGGGCAGGGAGAGGCGCGGCCTGCTTCCCTCCTGACAGTGCGTTAGGGCTGGCCAGGAGCAGGAGGTCCGTCCTGCCGATACGGCGGGCGGGGAGACGATAGCGGTGGCTCTCGTTCCTCCTGCTGGGCAGGCGACTGAGACTGCTTCCCCTCTCCCGCCGAGGTCCGTAGCGCACCGAGGAGTCCACGCCGATGACGGCGGTTGCTGCGCGTGAGCCAGTAGAGCAAGGCGAAAAAGGCAACAGCCAGGAGGAGAGGGAGCAGGGCGTTGGTGTTCCAGCCACCGCTGCTGCCTGGGAAGAGATAGACGTCATCGACGGCGGCGTAGAGCTGACTGTAGTCGCTGGCTCCCAAAGCCAGGGCATAGACCTGGCGATTCTTGGGAAGATTGCCGCCGATTACCGCGCTCCAGATCTGCCCGCTGTCGTTGCTGCGTAGGACTCCGATGCTGGTCCCCAGATAGAGAGTGGTCGGGCTGCGAAAGTCGATCAGGATGGCGCGCACGCTGACGCGCGCCAGACCTTCTTTGCTGCGCTGCCAGCTCGCGCCGCCGTTGTGCGAGAGGAAGATGCCCTGGTCGGTGCCGGCGAAGACCAGGTTCGGCTCTCCTCCGCTGAGGGCCGCGGGACGGACGCGATAGACGGTGATCCCCTCTGGCAGGCCCCGGCTCAGCGGGCGCCAGCTCTGGCCACCATTGTCCGAGCGATAGATGCCGCCAACGGTGGCCGCCCAGAGTTGACCTTGATCGCTGACATAGGCCAGGTCATTGATAGGACGGGTCGCTGGCAGTCCCTGATTGGCCGCCCGCCAGTGCCCTCCTCCATCGCTGCTGACAAAAACACCGTAGTGGGCCGTCCCAACATAGAGCATACTGGCATGCTCCAGGTCGATGGCCAGGGACGTACAGCTATCTGCCGGCAGCCCCTGATTGACCGCTTGCCAGTGCCCTCCTCCATCGCTGCTGACAAAAACACCGTGGTTGGTGGCCGCATAGAGGCGGCGCTCGCTGGCATCAAAGCTGAGGGCATTGACGGCCAGGGGCAGGGGTAAACCCTGGTTGCGAGGCTGCCAGTGCTGGCCGGCATCGCTGCTGGCAAAAATGCCATCCTGGGCGTCTCCCGCATAGAGCTGGGCAGGATCAGCCGGATTCACTACCAGCGCCCGGATGTGTTCGCGCTGCAGGCCCGTGGATTCCCAGGCGCCTCCAGCGAGAATGCCACTGCTCGGGGCACAGGCCGCCAGCAGCAGCAATAACCCCAACACCAGCCCTCGCAGGGGGAAGAAGCACAGCGCTCGCCGCCACCGTCCCTTATGAACGGCGGCGAATGACTCGCTCAACGTAGACAACCGTTTCGTGAATCTCATAGCCCCGTGGCAGCTTGGGAGCCTTCCCAGATGCTACCGGCCCCAGCGGCTTCAGCTGACTCAGCAGCGGCAGGGCCTGGGCTGCCTGGTGCCCCACGCCGCTGGAGCGCGCCAGCAGCGCAATCAGGCGGCGCCGGAGCAGCTCCAGGCCGACTCCCACGGCCAGGGCGCCTACTCCGGCGGCTACTCCCTGGACCGGGCCGCGCAGAACCGCTGGCCACTGCCGCCGCCGCAGCTCCAGGGCTGGCCGTGACCTGGTTACCAGGCTGCGTGAGACCGGTATAACCAGCTCAGCACCGCAGACCGGACAACGCTGGTCCTCCGGCGCACAGCTGGCATGACACTCAGGACAGACCATCGCTCTCCTCCCTTACGTCCTTTGTGCTTGTCATGCTTGCTTGCCTCTTGCATACAGAAATATAACGAACCGCTGCAAGACCCGGTTTCGTCCCTCCCGCTCTAGCCCAGGCCGCTACGGCGTCGCTCCTCTAGAATCTCTTCGAGCGCTGCGACCACAATAGCGTTCTCCTCGATGGTGTTGTAAAAATACGGGGAGATACGCACAAGGCCAGGCCGCGAATCGACGATGATATTGCGCTGGATCAGCTCGGCCACAACCTGCTCGGGCTGCTCCACCTCTAGCATGACGATCGAGCTGCGTCGCTCGGGCTCGCGGGGAGCATGCACCTGCCAACCATGCTCGCGCGCCCGCGCAATCAGGTCGTTGGTCAGGTAGCGTGTGCGCTCGCAGATGGTCTCAACGCCAATCTCGCGTACAATCTCCATGCCAGCATTGGCAACGTAGACAGACGGGACCGCCGGCGTCCCTAGCTCGATCCGAGCCGCATCTGAGCGAAATTCCAGCTCGCGCGTCTTGAACTGGAATTGCTCGCGATGGCCAAACCAGCCAGCTATTGTCGGCTCTAACTGCGAGAGCAGCCCCTCACGGATATAGACGAAGGCCAGACCAGGGCCCCCCATCAACCATTTCAGGGTGCCGCTGACCAGAATATCGATGTCCATTGCTTCGACGTCGATGGGGATCTGCCCCGTGCCCTGGTAGTCATCGATCAGCAGGTAGGCCCCCTGCTTGTGAGCAATATCGGCCACCGCCCGTACGTCCTGGATGTAGCCGCTGGTATAGAAGACGCGCGAGGTGGCAACCAGGAGGGTACGCTCGTCTACTTTCTCTTCGAACAGCTCGGGGGGGGTGTAGATGCGGTCAGGGCTTTCGACAAAGACGCATTCGACGCCCAGGCGCCGCTTGGCCAGCCATTGATAGGCCAGGGTTGGGAAATCCATGTCGGCCAGGACCACTTTGTTGCGCTGACGATAGTCAAAAGCGCTGGCAATGGCCCCAAGGGCCACGGAGACATTGGGGGCAAGAGCAACCTCGTGTGGCTCCGCACCGATGATGGCCGCAAACTGACGCCGCGCCCGCTCTAGCTCGCCCAGCCAGATCTCATACCAGGCGTGGGCCCCCCATTCATTCCAGCGCTCCATGAATTCAGCCAGACGCGCCATCCCACGCTGCGAGAGGGCCCCCAGCGAGCAGCTATTGAGATAGGTCTTGCGCTGGAGAATGGGAAATTCCTTTCGGTAAGCCTCTAGCTCAGGATGCTCTACCGCAGACGGCGCCGGATACGGCACACGCGACGCATCCGTGGTCATAGCTGCTTGCTCCTTGCTTGCTGGTATCGGTCTCTGTTTGCTCTTGTGCGGGCTGCCTCTGGGCAACAGTTGGGAAGCTTCAGCAGCGGACAAGCCTGCCTGCTCCGGCTCTGACCACAGCAAGAATGTGGCTTCGCCCGCACTGCTGTCTTTGCTCTTGCTCTCTTTCTATTCTAGCGAGGCTCCTGACACCCAGGAGTAGACTACGCTGGCAGCGCCCTGTAGCCTTCCCACTTCCTCGAACAGGCCGGTGCAGGCTCTCTCTCCGCCGCCAGCCCAGAGTATACCAGATCCGTCTCTGCTTGTCTTCCCACCTCTCGCCAGACCACGACCAGCGAGCGGGGGAGGGGGAGACGGAGCCAGCGATTGGCCTGCTCCAGTCCTAGGAGCGCATGTTGCGGGCCAGTGCGCGCATGCTACGCAGCAGTGAGACTGCCGCCCGCTCAACTTCGTCGACGCTGCTCCAGCGCCCGAGGGTGAGGCGCAGAGCGCCCAGAGCACGCGCGCGCCCCAGGCCCATCGCCAGGAGGACAGGCGACGGGTCGGTGCTCCCTTCGTGGCAGGCCGAGCCGGTGGAAGCAGCTACTTCCGGTGTGGCAGCCAGAATCTCCTCGCCGCTGAGGCCACTGATGCTGACGTTCAGCGTGTTGGGCAGGCGCTCCTCGGGGTGGCCATTGAGCTGGACCTGCTCGCCCAGGCTTTCGCGCAGGCGCTGCCAGAGCAGATCTCGCAGACGTCGCAGTCGCGCGCTCTCCGACGGCAGACGCTCCGCCGCCAGGCGGCAGGCGGCGCCCAGGGCCACACAGGCCGCCACGCTCTCGGTCCCAGCCCGCAGGCCACGCTCCTGTCCTCCGCCATAGAGGACCGGCTCTAAGGTAAAGCCCAGACCACGGCGCACATAGAGCGCGCCGACACCTTTGGGGGCGTAGAGCTTGTGACCGGCCACCGTCAGCAAGTCTACCCCCAGGTCGGCTACAGAGGTGGTGATCTTGCCGACGCTCTGCGCAGCATCGCTATGCATGAGCGCGCCGTAGTGGTGTGCAATGGCGGCGATCTCAGCGAGCGGCTGCAGGGTGCCGGTTTCGTTGTTGGCATGCATGACGCTGACCAGCACCGTGCGTCGATCGATCGCCCGCTCAACCTGCTCCGGGGAGACCCGCCCGTACTCGTCGACCGGCAAATAGGTGACACGGAAGCCGTGGAGTCGTTCCAACGCGCGACAGGTGTTGAGAACAGCCGGATGCTCGGTGACCTGGGTGATGATGTGATCACCCTGGCCCTGCTCCCTGCACGCCAGGGCCACACCCCGAATGGCCAGGTTGTCGCTCTCGGAACCGCCACCGGTGAAGATGATCTCCCCAGGGGAACAGCCGAGCAGGGTGGCAACATCAGCCCGCGAGCGTTCGAGGGCCTGATGGGCCGCCCAGCCATAGCTGTGGGCGCTGGAGGGATTGCCAAAATGCTCGCGCAGGTACGGGAGCATAGCCTCGACAACGACCGGGTCAACCGGGGTGGTGGCATTGTAGTCCAGATAGAGCAGATCACTACGTAACCCTGGATGCCGCAAACTCATGCTGGCCTTCCGCCTCCTTCCTTCCTGTTCGCCTCTTATTCGTACAGCCTGGCGCTGGCCCCCCACCGGCAGTCTAGGGGCGCTGGGCTAGCTCGGCCTCCAGTCCCTCCTGCAGCTCTTGCCACAATCCCCGCACAGTCTCCTCGCAGGTGCGCAGATTGCCGATGGCGGCCCGCAAACTATATCTGCCGCGCAGCCTGGTATGCGAGAGGAAGTAGTGGCCCGCTCCATTGATGCGATTGAGCAGGCGCTCGTTGAGAGCGGCCAGCTGCTCCTCATCGTCGAGGCCGCGCGGATGGGCCCGGAAGCAGACCGTGCTGAAGGGCGTGGGCGCCAGGCGTTCAAAATCAGGCGCCTCGTCAATCCACTGGGCCAGGAGCTGCCCGAGGCGAATGTGCTCGCGCAGACGCGCCTGCAGCCCCTCCTGCCCAAAGTAACGCATGATCATCCACAGCTTCAGGGAGCGGAAGCGCCGCCCGAGCGAGATGCCATAATCCATGAGATTGGGAGCCTCCTCGTCGGTGCGCAGAATCTCCAGTACCAGGCTGAAGGTGGCCTTGACAATCTCGGGCTTGCGGGTGAAGAAGACACTGCAGTCTAGCGGTGTAAAGAGCCACTTGTGGGGATTGACAATAAAGCTGTCGGCTCGCTCGCAGCCGGCCAGGATGTGACGATACTCCGGCAGCAGGGCGGCAACACCTGCGTACGAGGCGTCGATATGCAACCAGAGGCCATAGCGCTCGCAGAGATCAGCAATAGCCGGGACCGGGTCGACACTGGTGGTCGAGGTTGTGCCCACAGTCGCCACAACAGCGAAGGGCCTCCAGCCCGCCGCCAGGTCCTCCTTAATCGCCCGCTCCAGAGCCGCAACATCCAGGCGATACTCGTCATCGACGGGGATCTTGCGCAAGCCCTCCAGCCCCACGCCCAGAACGATGCCAGCCTTGTCTACGGCAGAGTGGGCCTCCTGCGAGGCATAATAACGCAGGCGCGGCACCTCGGGCCGCCCACTCATGCCCCGCTGACGAATCTGCAAATCGCTGAGGGCTTCGCGGGCCGCCGCCAGGGCGTAGAGCGTGCCGGCAGAGGCCGTATCGTTGATGACCCCAAAGAGCGGCTCGGGCAGGCCAAGCATCTGCCGCAACCAGTCGAGCGCCACTTGCTCTAGCTCAGTGGCCGCCGGAGAGGTGCGCCAGAGCATGGCATTCACGTTGAGGGCCGCGGTAAGCAGTTCGCCAAGGATGCCCGGGCCGGAGCCGGTAATGCCAAAGAAGCCCATGAAGCCAGGAGCATTCCAGTGGGTGATGCCGGGGAGAAGAATGCGCTCAAAGTCGGCAAGGATGGCTTGCATCGATTCGGGCTGCTGCGGCGGTTGAGCCGGCAAAGCCCGCCGGATATCGCCCGGCTGCGTGCGCGCAAGCACGGGATAGTCGCCGACCTGCTCCAGATAATCAGCGACCCAGTCGACCACCTGGTGAGCATAGAGGCGAAAGCTGGCCGGGTCCATATCACCGGTCGCTTGCTCCTGTTGGGCGGGATCAAGGGTTGCTCGTTTCTGCTCTTGTTCTTCCATCGCCAGATTTCCTGCTCCTCTCAACATCGATCGGCCCGCCTCTGCTGCCTGCCAGGTTCCCGCCTGGAGCGGTCGGTTCCGCGGGCGCCGGGGACCTTGCAGGTGAGCTGCAGCTAGCCTGCTGGCGCATCTCCAGAGCCGGCACTAGACTTCTGGAGACGGCGAAGACCGGTCGTTTAGATCTTATCACATCTGGTCACCAGGTGGGACAGGCCCGCCCCCGTTCAGAGCGTAGAGGATGCAGGATGCAGGCAGCAGGCTAGCTGCCAGCGCCTTCTGTCGTGGAATCCTCGCGGTATCCGAATAGAATAGGGAGCAACGAGCAGATCCCAGAAACAGATGGCGCTGAGCAGCCAGCCCTGGCCTGGCTGCCTGACGAGTCGGCTTTAGCTGAGGCCGAACTTCTGCGCCAGCTCGCGGTTCGAGGGTTCCACGAGGATGGAGCCGTCGGGGAAGACGATGGTGGGGACGCTGCGCAGACCACCATTGACCTGGAGGACGTAGGCGGCAGCCTGCTCGTCTTTTTCTATATCGATGTAGTCATAGGAGATGTGGTGTTCGTCGAGCCAGCGCTTTGCTCTACGACAATCACCACACCAGCTTGTCGCATATACCTTGATTTGCTGTTGGGTAATAGTCGAAGCGGTAGCGTGTCTTTCCACAGAGATAGCTCCTTGGGAATGCGATGATAGTGGAGTGCAAAACCCCGGGTTACACTTTATAAAAACACAGCAGGGACAGGTCTCTATTCCTGAGTCTCCTTCCCTTGAACCTCAGTGCGACGCCATGCTGTCCTTACCTCGCGCCCTTGTTCAGGCATCTGAAGGACTGATGGCAGGCCGGGTGCTACCAGCTGTGAGTGAGGCTTTTGCTTGTAACCTTTTCTGTTGGCCAGCTGTTATAAGGAGCAGTGGCAGGAGCAAAAGCACACCTGCCAGGACAGGGGCAAGGCCCAAAGGAGAGGAGGCTAGTACAAGCAGTGAAGCCGGCTTTCACCTTCATTTCCCCAACTAGCAAAGATCTGAGAGGGGCCCTGTCGGGGCAGCAGTCCACAGGAGGCCAAAGTCAGGAGCAGGGCAATGCCCAAGAATCGTGCTGATGAGGTGGATCTCGATCAAGAGCAGGCGCTGCTAGATGGCCTGCTCGTCGACCTCGATCGCTGCTTCGAGCAGGTAGTGCTCCGCTATGAGCAGCGCCTCTTTGCCTTCGCTCTGCGGTTGAGCGGGAGTTACGAAGAGGCGCAGGAAATCACCCAGGACGCCTTTGTGCGCGCCTATCACGCGCTTAGCGGCTATGCTGTCGAGCAGGTGCGTACTCTGGCTCTGCGTGCCTGGCTCTATCAGATTGTGCTCAATGTGGCGCGCAATCGACTGCGCAAGCTTCGCCGTCTGCCAGCCTGTCTCTCTCTGGAGCAGGCCAGCGCAGACCTGGACGAGGAACCGGAGAGCGCACCAGCCAACGGTCCCGAGGCCCACCTGGAGGCGCGCGAGCGGCAGCGTCTGCTGCAACAGGCGCTGCTGATGCTACCGCTCCCCTATCGTGAGGTGATTGTGCTGCGCCACATCGAGGGGCTGAGCTATCCAGAACTGGCCCGCCTGCTCAATCAACCGATTGGGACGGTCAAAGCCAGAGTCCATCGTGGCCTGACGCAGCTACGCCAGGTACTTGCTAATCATCATGCTCGTGAGGTGCTCTATGACTGAGCAACAGTTTCGCAGCCTATCACAAGGGCGACAACTGGTCCGCGAGCTGCGCACTTTCCAGCAGGAAGCTTCACCCCCACCAGCCCTGCGCTCCCGCGTTTTGCTCCGCGTCGGGCTGGCTGACGGCTACCTGTGCTTCTCGTCGCCGATCGGACCGGTTTTCGTGGCACTGAATGTGCGCGGAATTTCCGCAGTGGATCGCGCAGAGGATGCAGCCAGCTTCGAGGCTCGCTTTCGCGCGGAGTTTGGACGGCCCATCGTCGCCCTTGATCTCGCTGACGCTCCAGCCTGGGCCAGGCAGATCGAGTCTGCCCTACAGACCGGCCACGCGGCCAATCTGCCTTTTGACCTGCGGGGCCGCAGCCCCTTCGAACAGGCCGTCCTGTGCCGGACGCTGCTGATCCCCTTCGGCGAGGTGCGCCCCTACGCCTGGGTAGCGCGCGAGATTGGGCAGCCACACGCCGTACGGGCCGTGGGCAACGCCCTGGCACGCAACCCCATCCCGCTGCTGATCCCCTGCCACCGGGTGGTGCGCAGCGATTGCCAGATCGGTAACTACAGTCTGGGCGGCCCGCTCAATAAACGGGCATTGTTGCAAGCCGAAGGGATCGACCTGGACTTGCTCGAGCAGCTTGCCGCCAGGGGGGTGCGCTACATCGGCAGTACGACTACCCATGTCTACTGCTTCCCGACCTGTCGCTACGCGCGCCGAATCTCCCCGGAACACCGCCAGCCCTTGCACTCGCCGAAGGAGGCGGCACGCCTCGGCTATCGCCCCTGCCAGCGCTGCCGTCCCGCCCCTCTCGCAAGTGCAGAGAGCAGCCTCGCCAGCGAGTAGCCCGCTAGCTGTGCGATAGCGCCCTGCCCTCAGCTGGCGCTGGCTCCCTGCGCCAGGCGTTTCAGGAGACGCTCTAGCAGGCGCCGGCCACCGCTGGCGACGAGGCGCGGGCTGTGGGCCATGATCCCCATGAGCAGGCCGGCGGTAAACTCGCCACGCATGGCCTGGGCCCACTGGGATGGAGTCAGGCGCCGGAGCAGGACCAAGGCATCGTCCCATTGTTCATCACGGTAGGCCGCAATGTGACGATTGATCAGATAGGCCAGCTCCATCTCGCGCCCGAAGCGTGCCCGCCAGTGCTGATCGAAGCGCTCAAGGAAGGTTGCCGAGGTGTCGCCTTCCTTGACGGCCTCCGCCGCCACTTCACCGGCCAGACGCCCGGCATAGATGGCAAAGCGAATGCCCTCGCCCACCAGCGTCGACCCCTGACCGCCAGCATCACCCGCCAGCAGGAGACCAGCGGTGGAGAAACGTCCCGCCGGTCCTTCCGCCGGAAAGAGGCCCGTGTGATACTCCAGAGGACTGGCCCCGCGCAGCTTTTCACGCAGACGCGGCTCCTCGCGTAGCAGATACTCCAGATAAAGGCGTGCATCATCCTCACTGTCTGGATGAATGACCCCTACCCCAAGGCGAACCCGCCCCTGTCCGCGCGGGAAGACCCAGGCATAGCCGCTGGGCGCAACCTCGCTCCCCATCAGCAGATACAGCTCTTCCTGGGGATAGCGCGGCGCATAGAGATCGTACTCGGCCCCATAACCATAGCGCCGGAAGGCGCCGCCGAGTCCCGCTCGCACGGCTATATGACGAGCCATTCCGCTGGCATCGATCGTCACGCTGGCCCTGATCGTCCGGCGGAGCCCACGCTCATCACGCACCGTGATCCCACGCACGCCCCCCTCTTCAAGCAGGACCTGATCGACCGCATGGCGCAGGCGCAGCTCCGCTCCTGCGGCAACGGCACGCGCCGCCAGGTACTGATAGAGACCCCGCACATCGAGAACACAGGCCACCGGTGGATCATAGCGCAGCGCTACCTGCTGCCGGGGCGAGAGGAAAAACACCTGGGGGATCGGATGATAGAGCTGGGCAGGCACGCCCAGCTCTTGCATATCTTTGATCCAGCTTCCGCCACTGGTATGGACCGGATAGCCGATCTCGCTCTGTCGCTCCAAGACCAGCACGTCCACCCCCTGACGCGCCACCGCCTCCGCGGCAGCCAGCCCCGCCGGCCCTCCCCCCACAACAAGAACGTCCCTGGACTCCTGCATAGGCACCGTCCACTTCCTTTCTGATCAGCTTCACTGCTCCGCCGCGCCGGCCAGCCTAGCCAGCCGGGAGCGCTAGCGAGCATTCTCTGTGCGGTGAAACTCCTCGGCGTAGGCCAGCTGATGACGCGCCCCACACTCCT
Source organism: Thermogemmatispora onikobensis (assembly GCF_001748285.1). NCBI lineage: Bacteria > Bacillati > Chloroflexota > Ktedonobacteria > Thermogemmatisporales > Thermogemmatisporaceae > Thermogemmatispora > Thermogemmatispora onikobensis. The sequence continues at coordinate 206,791 of NZ_BDGT01000001.1, forward strand.
GAGCCCCACGACGCACACGCTCCGCCACCTGCTCGAAATGATCCCCAACCTGGCTAGCATGAGCCTGCAGCGCCTGCAGCTTCAGCTCAATGGTCTCGGAGATATCTTCGGCATGATTAAGCACGGGCGCTCCCACAATGTAGACCTCGCGCACCCGATGCGGCTGCAGTCCCTCGGCTAGTAGCTCGGGGAAGTCCCAGGCATTCTGCGAGGCGGGATAGATCGCCTCCAGCGCCATCCGCCCGGCAGTCAGATGATCGGGATGATAGCGCCCCAACATGAGAGCCGGCGACCAGGAGCGCTCTGGTGATTGACAGACCACGCGCGTGGGACGGTACATGCGCAGGAGACGCACCAGCTCGCGCTTCAGGTCGCGCGTCGGCTGCAGCTGTCCATCAGGATGGCCAAGGAAAATTACCTCTTTGACTCCCAGAATCTGACAGGCGGCCCGCTGTTCAGCCTGGCGCGTCTCGATCGTACGCTGCCGCGCCTCCGCACTGACATCCTGAGCCTCATCCGGTCCACCACCTCCTCCATCGGTGCAGATCACATAATAGACCTCCCACCCCTCGCGCACCCAACGCGCCACGCTCCCACCACAGCCGAATTCTGCGTCATCGGGATGGGCCACAATCACCATTGCACGCCTGGTTTGCTCTCTCGATGTCTCAACTACTTCTTGTTGTCCCTGCATCAAAAGACACGCTCCTCTCAGACCGTAAACGGCATTGGAGAAACCGGCCCTATTGTACCACGTCCGCCTCTTTCTGCCTATTGTTGAGCCGCTTCGCGCCCCTTCTCGTCGGCAACGAGCGCCCTCTCCTGAGAGACCCCACAGTGAGAGGGGCCGCTGTCAAAAAAAGCCTGCATCCTATCCCCCAAGAGGGCAGCGAGCGTCACAGGCCAGGTGGTACTTTCCTGCTAGAGAGGGCCGGGGGCCACAAAAATCTATTAACATGAAAGCATCCTATTTCAATGCTATCTCGCCTTAACGGTCAAAATCTGTGGAAGGGAAGTACACAAAAAGACGTATGCAGTTTACTAGACAGGCCCAACAGCAACCACAACAATTAATGACCTGTCCCCAGTGCGATAACGTCGTGCCCATTGGTGCACCCTTCTGCAATATCTGCGGGACACGTCTCTATCCGCCGCCCACGACCACGCAGGCCCCAGCAGGAGCTGCTGCCACCGGTGCCGCAGCTCCTGCCAATGCTACTCCTGCTCAGCCTGGCGCGGCTCCAACTGCCCCAACGTCGCCCGATACCTACGACGAGGAGGAAGACGAAGAGGAAGAAGACTACGACTATGAAGAAGAGGAAGGGGAGGAGGGCGAGGAGGAAGGGGAGAGCGGCAAGGCCTCCCAGACCGCGGCCCCCCCTCCAGCTCCGGGAGAGATCCATAGTCTGCTCCAGCGCCTGGAGGAGCAGGTTGGGCAGATCGATATTTATTTCCCGGCCAACCTCCCCGATAAAGCGCAAAAAATCAATGCCTGGAAAAAGCAGCTCCAGCGCGCTTCGGCCTGCGCTCGCTTGCTGGAACGCCCCCAGATCCAGCAGATTGAGTCGCAGCAGGCCCTGCGCCTGCGCCACCACATCGCCGAGGCGGCCCGCGCCCTGGACTATACGCGCGAGTATACTGTCAAGCTGGTCGGGCACGCCGGCGCCGGTAAGAGCACGCTGCTGGCGGCCCTGATCGGGCGGGATATCTTCCCTCGCCTGGCCGGCGGCGCCGTTACCGGAGTACGCACCCGCGTGCGCCTCTGCCGCGATGACGAGCCAGAGGAGATGCACGTCCATTTTCTGACGCGGGCCGCCTTCGGCCACCTGCTCAGCCAGACGCAGCAGGCCATCAAGACGGCGCCAACGCAGAAGATGCGCGAGGCCCTGGCCGCCGAGCTCACGATCCTGCTCAAAGCCAGCGAAGCCTTCGGCGATACCTATTTGAAGGATGACCAGCCCCATGTGGAGGTCGTGCCGCGCGAGCGCTGGAAAACGGAAAGCCGCCGCTATATCGAGGAACCAGCCCGCGACAGCGAAGAGCCACGCCTGACACGCATCATCGACTATGTGGAGTACCGCGTCCACGCCGGACCCCGCTCGGTGCTGCCCCCCAACAGCGTGCTGGTCGATTTGCCCGGCGGCGCCGCCGGCCAGATCTATCACGACCTGATGCTGCGCGAGGAGCTGAAGCAGGTCGATGCCTTGCTGCTGGTGATCGGCAATAACCGCTTCGGCGACGACGAGCGCATTCAGCGCATCTTCGAGGAGGTACGCCAGGCCGTCCTGCAAAACCGCGCCTTCGACGTGGCAAGCCGCATGCTCTTCCTGGTGGTGACGCATTGGGACGAGATCAACTCTCCTGCCAGCCAGGAGAAAGCCCTCGGCAGCCTGCGCCCCTTCCTGCGCGAGCTGCCCCCCGGCTACGCCAGCTATCACCGCCACGGCTCACGCCATACCTATTTCTTCTATCCGCTGCGCGCCCTCGACGCCCTGCTGGCCACCCTGGGCCTGGCTGGCACCTCCCTGGACGAGGAACGCCTGCAGGAGGGTCGCGAGTACGCCGGTCGCCTCTTGGGCATCTACCCCGAGCTGCTGAAGATGGCTCCCTCGCTGCCGCCAACCACCAGCGCCCAGGAGTTCGAGCAGGTGACACGCGAGCAGCATGAGGCTATGCTGCAGTACAGCGGCCTGCCCGAGCTGACGCATGATCTGCAGGTCTTTCTGACAGAGAACCGCTATGAGGTGCAGCTGCGCCATGCAGAGACGCAACTGGCAATGGCGTTGCAACTGACGGAAGATCTGTGCTGGGAGCAGATGAGCCAGCTCGGCGTCGAAAGCCATGATCTGCAGGAGCTGCAGCAGGAGATGCGCTCGCGCCAGGCCCGCCGCAGCGCCGCTCGCTTCGAGCACCTGCAGCGCCGCACCAACGCCATGCTGGATGCCTGGAATGACGCCCTGCGCCAGTTCGATTCAGCGATCAGCAGCGAGAAGAGCGTCTTCCAGCGCGTGCTGCAAACGGCCCACGAGCGCGCCGCCCAGCGCGTTAAGATCCGCATCACTCAGGGCCACTTCGATCACTATATTAAGGTCGGTAATCGCCGCCCCGAAGATTCCCCGGCGATGGAGATCGGCAATCGCTGGACGGATATCGACGGCTGGGGCTTGATTAAGGCCCTGCGCCAGAGCCTGTGCATGGCCCTGGAGCGCGAGCTGAATGATCCCGCCCGCACACTGGCCGAAGCCTTCTTGATGCCGATTGCTTACAAGGAGGAGGTCGACGGCTCGCTCGATATCAATCGGGTGGCTCTCGGTGAGTTCGGCGGCGAGCTGGATGAGATCCAAAAGGCGTACAATAAGCTAAAGCGCAGTATTCGCGAGAAGGCCCGCGATATCTGCCTCTATGTGACCCTCGGCGAACTGCTCAACGAGGAGAAATACGCCCCCACTCGCGAGAATCCAGCTGTGGGCGCGCTCTATCGCCTGACGAACGCTCAGGGAAAGGCCGAGGAGATCATTCAGCAGGCACGCCGGCTGATGGCGCCAATCCTTGATACGATCTGCAACGGCCTGGCCCGCAGCACCGAGCAGCGCATCGCGCGTCTCTTCCGCTACGAGCTGGATAAGCTCCAGGAACGCCAGGTCTACGATAGCGATCGCCTGGAGGCTCAACCGGTGTCGCAGAATGGAACCTTCTCGGATATCGTAACGCGCCTCTACAGCCACCTGACCGAGCGCGTGCATACTTCGGACGCCCTGCGTCAGCAGCTCGATAACCTGCAGGCACAGCGCGAGGCCGCGCTGGATCAGTGGGTTGACCTGATTCAGGAGGTGGAGGCCCTCAAAACAATCCACCGCCAGGAGTAAGGCACCTGGCTTGCCAGAGTGGAGACGCCCCGCGCCGAGGCCGGTCCCGCCCGGCCCGGCAGCAGATCCCTCTTCGCTGGGGGAACGGGGCGTCTTCGCTCTTCATCGTTCAGCCTCCAGCCAGTAAGAAACCGTCCACATCCCCAGCTCCCAAGCAGAAAAAAAGAGGGAGGGAGAGCGCTCAGGGCCGCGCCTCTCCCTCCCCTTCCCCTAGTTTCCACGACCAACCCGTCTACAGGATCACGTCACATCTCAGTCCCCCCAGGGTCTGCCTCCCATTGTCACCTCCCCAGCCATTACGATAGCGACGACCGGCTCCGATCCCGGTGAATATCGTGTTGAGATGTAATGAAGATCTAGCGGAAGTCGCGCTTCGAAGTTGAGAAATATTCATATGAGGTTCCCAGACTCGCAGCCCCTCCTTCTTATCTGGCCCGAGAGACTCCCCGGCTGCCTCCTTCCCTCACAATAAGGCAGAGTTAGCAGCATAGCTTCATTTCCGATGATGCTTCTACTATCTGTCAATCATCAATCACATAAAAAATGTTAGTACTTGTGGCCCATCTATTCATCCACATAGCAAGCATACTGCGTACCAGGTTTACAGAGTCCAGCCCCTGCCAGGTGCCCACCAGTTGGGGAGGTCGGACAGGCCCACCTTGATTTTTGCGAAGAAGGTGGCAGGACTGGACCAGGTACTGGAGAGAGAAGGAGCCAGATACAGAGATGCACGGTCTCATTTTTACTACCTGGGAAAAGTATTTGGGTGAGCGTTTCGGCGGTGGCTTGTTGAGTGCCTACCGGGACACCATCGGTGAGCCTCCGAGCGCCACCCCTCTGGTGAGCCGCTTCTACGATGATGGAGTGCTCTTAGAGGGTGTGGCAGCGGCCAGCCGTCTCAGCGGCCTGTCTCCTGAGCAGCTGCTGCGCGAATATGGGCGCTACTTTATCCTGAACAGCCTCACCGGCCATCTTTGCAAGTATATCCTCTCGGGCGTCAGCAGTGCCTATGATCTGTTGCTGACGATGCGCGATGTCCATAGTCGCCTGCGCAAGACTGCTGCGGGACTGACCCCACCGCTTTTCAACTATGAGTTCGCCCCGCATGAGCGCAGTGTTGTCCTGATCTACGACAGCCCACGACAGCTCTGTCCGGTCCTGCTGGGAGCTATCGAGGGCGCCGCCGAGCGCTATGGCGAGGAGGTGGTAGTCTACGAGCAGAGCTGTATGAAGCGCGGTGATCCCGTCTGCCGCATCGAAGCCACCTTCGCCCGCGGCACACGAAGCGCAGAGCAGCTTTCGGAGCAGGAGCGCGCGAACGCCTTCGAGCAGCAGGCACACCAGAATGCAATGCGCGAGCTAGGACAGCGCATTCTGACGATTCTGCCCACGGAGCAGGCTCAGGCGCTGACCCTACGCGAGGTTCGCCAGACGCTGGTGCAGCACTACCGCCTGAGTCCTGCCTACCAGCGCCCGGCAGTCCTCCTGCAGGCTCTGCGCCATTTGCAGTTTGCCGGCTACGTGGCCGCGACGAGCGGGGAGCTGGATGACAACCTGACGACCCGCCGCTACTGGCGCGTCAGTACCTACTGGGAGCGTTAAGATAGGCTGACTCCTCGCCTTGGCTTGCCGGCGCCCAGCGAGCGACTAGCGCTCCCGGCTGCAGCCTCGCCTAGAGCTCGGGTGTCGGCAGGCCATGAGCACCAAGGGTAAAGAAAAGCTCTCCTCCATGATGCACATCGTGCTCAATCAGGTGCCAGATGATTTCCTGACACGTATAGCTGTAGGGTTTGTCGCGCCAGACACCCGAGAAGGTGGTCTCCAGGTCGGCGAGCGTCCATTGCCCAAGTTGCTCATCGATGATCTGCCAGGTGGTCTCTAAGCCTTCGATAAGTACGGTCACCGGTCCATCAGGAACTTCTATGCTCCAAGATGTGTAAGGCAACAGCAGCTCCGGCTTTATTTCCATGACTCCCCCAAACCAGCGAGCCCGCGCCGCGGCAATATGGGCGGCAAGCTGGCGGATGTTGCGCAGGTGAGGAGCGATACGTAGCTCCAGCTGCGCCTCGCTGAGTGGGGTCAGTACCTCGACCAGGAGCTGCTGATAGCGGTCCCAGCCACGATAGATCTCTGTCAGCGTTCTCCCTCGGGGTTGGATTTGCTCGGCCTCTGTCATGCTTTGCTCCTTCTCTCTGATGATTCATCCGTTGTTTGTGAAGCTCGCTCCCCGCCCCGCAAGCAGGGTGAAGGAGGAGCGTACAAACTCCAGATTAGCAGGAATAGCGGACAGTATCGAACCTACAATCTGCCAATCTCAGACGAGCAAGGCGCTCACCAAACGGCGAGAAGCCGAAGGAGTGAAGCTGCAGGGTAGCGGTCTTTCTTCCTTTCAACCTTCTTTCAGGTCCGGCGCTTTGCTCTGCTCCAGCCCACCACCGGGCTGAAACGCTTCCCCGGCAGAAGGGCGTGATAGGGATGGACAGGATCAAGCAGATCACGAGAAAGGCACAGAGAAAAATCTCAAGCAATCTCCGTAGTAGTGCCTTATCTCACCAGCTGTCGCCTGGAGAGGAGCAGAGTGTTTCATGGCAACCTGGAGCGCAGCCAATATTGAGAAGGGCCTGAGCGTCTATAGCGCTGACCAGCGCCGCCTGGGCCGGGTGGTCGCCGTCTACCCTGAGAGTGTGCGAGTGCGTCGTGGACCATTGTTCTTCTGGACGGACCGGTTTTACCCCTATACCGCGATTGCCGAGCGCCAGGGCCAGCGCCTGACGCTGACAATGCGGGCCTCGGAAGCCGAGGATCAGCAGTGGCGTAAACGCCCAGCCTATGAGAAGCATCCGGGCGATGTCCTGCAAACCTTCTACGACCGCGGGCACGGCGTCGAGGACCCCCTTGATCCCGACGAGGACTGAGCTAGCGCTCTCACCTGATCGCGCTGACGTCTGCTACCTGTTTTGGCCTCGCCGGGCGTCTTTAGAGGGTGCGTCTGCCAGCCTGGCGAGGCCGCCAGGCTGGCGAAGGAAGCAAGCGGTCAAGAAGAAGATACGGTTAGAACCTGAGAGAATTTAAGGTAAACACCTGATGTAGGCTAACCTGGGTCCCGGGTAGAATAGAAGCCGCTGGATGGATGCCAGGAATGGGCCTACCCGGCACCAAATGCCGACCACGAGGCCGTACGGAGGCCGGCAAGCTGGTTTTTGTCGGTGAGTTTCCCGAAGGGAGCGTGGAATCATGGCTATAGCTGCTGCAGATCCTGTACGCGATGGCCGCAGGATGCGACCGGCCAGCCAGTCAGCGAGGCGGCGCGCAGGCCGGAAAGCGGCCACGCTGGAGATAGAAGGCGAGGCCGCTCTTCTGGCCCCGGGCGAGGACGAAGCTGCCCTCCCCACGAGCGAGACCGTTGCCGACCTGGCCCTTGATCCGTTGCTGGAGAGCAGCGATGAGCTAGAAGAGATGGAGAGCGCTGAGGCCGACCTGACGGATGAGGTTGCCGAGCGCCGACCTTCGACTGTGCGCCAGGCTCTCGGCTCTGAAGATGCTTTTCAGAGCTACCTGCGCGATATCCGTGGCCTGGGGCTGCTGACCCACGAGGAAGAGCTTGAGCTGGCACGACGTGCCGCTGAGGGCGATGAGCTGGCGCGTCGGAAACTGATCGAGTCAAATCTGCGTCTGGTCATTGCTATTGCCCGTCGTTATACAAGCACCGGCGTTCCCCTGGTCGATCTGATCCAGGAGGGTAACCTCGGGCTGATGCGCGCCGCCGAGAAGTTTGATTATCGTCGCGGCTGCCACTTTGGCACGTATGCAACCTGGTGGATTCGTCAGGCCGTGAGCCGCGCCGCTGGCGAGCAGTCTCGCCTGATCCATTTGCCTGAACATGTCGCCACCCGCTTGCGTAAAGTACGCCGCGTTGCCGCCCAGCTCTCTCAGGAGAATGGGCTGGACCCCGAGCCTGAGCAGATCGCTGCGGCCTGCAATATTGACGTCGATGAAGTCATCGATCTCCTCAGTGTGATTGAGCAACCCGTCTCTCTGGATGCCCCCGTTGACGATGAGGCTCGCCATTCGCTGGCCGATACGCTGGAGGATAGTACTGCCCCCGCTCCCGCTGAGACCGCCTCACAGCACTTGCTCGGCGAGGAGTTGCACCGCGCTCTCTCAACCCTCACCCCGCGCGAGCGCGCTGTGATTACGCTCCGTTACGGCATCGGCGATGGACGGAGCCGCACACTGCTGGAAGTCGGTAAGGAATTGGGCATTTCACGCGAACGTGTCCGCCAGCTTGAGGTGGTGGCCCTGATGAAACTGCGCAATTTCAGTGGCAATACTTCTTTGCGCGAGTGCGTGTGAGCATCTGGCTGGCTGGCTGCCCTGACTGGAATGGAACAGCTGGGCTTGCCCGGTAATGATGTCGGTAGGATGAGCCTGACGCGCTGCAAAGCGAGCAGATAGATCCTTCCCTTTGCCCGCTCAAGGGGGCATGGGCCGGCTCGCTGGCTGACCCATGCCCTTCGCGGTCCCTCTTTCTCTTTCCGTTTCGTTTTCTGTCTTTCTCCCCCACTGCCCACGTTTCTGCCGCTCAGGTCGCCTGACTTCTCCGCCCTCCTCGCTTTTAGGCGATCGGCCCCCCATAAAGGCTGTGACTTCTCCTCCCACTCTCGACGAAAAGACTGGCCCTGTGGTAGACTGCGGAAGAGTGAGAAGAGTGACAGGAAGAGATGAGAATTTGCTACGAAGCGCTTGCTTCTGTCTGAGAGGAGATTTCGGCACATGCAACCTTGTGCAACCTGTGGTACTGATGTGAGCGGTAAGCGTTTCTGCCCGCAGTGTGGTGCACCCGTGCCACAGGCTCAGCCTCTGCAGCCGCAGCCGCCGACCGTAGCTCCAGGCGGGGCAGCGGCGGCCAATGGGGAATGGTGTCCACGCTGCGGCGGCCAGGTGCGAGCTGGGGCAGCTTTTTGCTCCCATTGCGGGCAGGCACTGCGCCCAGCGCCATCCACCGCCTCGACAGGGCCGACCCTGCGGCTCTGTCCCCAATGTCACGCGCAGGTGGCTGCTCATTATGCCTTCTGCACGAACTGCGGCGTTGCTCTGGCCGAGCCAGTCACGCCACGCTTCTGCCCACGCTGTGGCCAGCCCCAGCAGAGCGGAGCCCGTTTCTGCAGCGCCTGTGGCGCGGATCTGAACGCCGCGGCGGCAGCTTCCGCCCCAGCGGCCACCACGGCAGGCCCCTACCCTGTGCCACCACCACCAGCTACCAGCAGCGCGCCCGGAGCCAGCCCCTACCCCGCACCCACTCCCGGGTCGCCCGCCTATGCTCCTCCCGTGGCACAGACACCGGTCCAGTATGGGGGAGCTTACCCCGTTGCCGGGCAGCCAGCCCCCGGACCCATCAATGCAGTTCCTGCTGGTTCCTATCCCCCACAGACACCGCTGGTACTGCGTTGTCCGGTCTGCTGGGCAATCTCTCCCATTGGGACAAGCAATTGCCCAGGCTGCCGCACGAGCCTGGTCGGCGTAGCCCCTATCCCCGCCACCACTGCGCAGCAGCCACCTAACCAGCAGGGCGGCGGCCCCGGTGGTCTGTTCCAGGGAGACGGCGGCAAACTGGCTATGGGCGCCCTGGGTGGGGCCGCGGCAGTCATCGGCGGCGAGATGCTCCTGCATGGTCTGGAGCGCTCCCTGGAGGGCAATGACTACGGCTACCCACACCACCGCCATCATCATGAGGATGAGGGTGGCGTCTTGGGTGACCTGGGTCGCCTGGCAGATGACGTGGGCTTGATTTGAACTGCCCACCCTACCTATCCAGCCAGCATGTCTCTTTGCCAACAAGCACGAGCACCGCAAAGATCGAGGGCCGGGCAGGGCCAAAGGGAGGCCGCCCGGCCCGCCTGCTGGCACACCACTCCCGACTGTACCCAGATGGGCTAGTCCGCCTGATTTCTTCTATTGCCTTGTTGCGACACACCCGTAAAGGGTCTATAATGTCTGGCAACAGGGGGTATCATTCTCAAGAGAAGCCGCTCGGGCGTGCCTCACCTGCCTGTTTTCTAACTGGCTCATTAGCGGCTGAATTCATGAAGAAACGCTTGCATCGATGCAATACGAGCGAACTACGCTGCCAAATGGCTTGCGCCTGCTGACGATGTGCGTGCCGGGCATCCGCTCGGCCAGCATCGCTTTTTTCTTTGCCGCCGGCTCGCGCTACGAACCGGATCACCTGGCCGGCATATCCCATTTTATTGAGCATATGCTGTTTAAAGGCTCAAAAAATTATCCAAGCGCACGTATTCTCTCGGAAACAATCGAGGGGGTAGGGGGGGCCTTCAACGGCAGCACAGGGAAGGAGCTGACCAGTTATACCGCGCGCGTCCCCTACGAGCACCTGCCCACAGTGATCGAGGTGCTCGCCGATATGATCCGTTATCCACTCTTCGATCCCCACGAGATCGAGAAGGAGCGGCAGGTGATCATCGAGGAGCTGAGCGCGACGCGCGATGACCCGCAAGAGTGGTCGGGCCTTTTGCTGGACCAGATTATGTGGCCCGATTTGCCGCTGGGGCGCGACGACGCGGGACGCGATGAGACAGTGGCCGCGATTAGCCGCCAGGATATGCTGACGTACCTGGAGCAGTCCTATTGCCCTAACGCCCTGGTGGTGGGCGTCGTGGGCAATATTCACCATGCCCAGGTGCGGGAGCTGATCGAGTGGCTCTTCCACGACTGGGAAGCGCGCCCGCTACGAACCTGGACGCCCTGCCCGCCGCCGCGGGATGTGCCGCCCGTGGCCGTGGTCTATAAGGAGACGGAGCAGACAAATCTTTCGCTCGGTACCCTGGGGGTTGCTCATTCTTCTCCTGATTATTATGCACTGATGCTCTTGAATGCCATCCTGGGCGAGGGGATGAGCTCGCGCCTCTTCCAGAGTATTCGTGAGGAGCGCGGGCTGGCTTACGATATCGGCAGTTACACAAGCAGTTACTATGAAACAGGCAATCTGGTGGTCAGCGCTGGGGTCGATCCTTCTCAGACGGAGGCCGCTGTACGGGCCATCGTGCAGGAGCTGAATACCCTCCGCGAAGTACCTGTCTCTGAGGCGGAGCTGGAGCGCTTTAAGGCCTACGTATGCGGCGGCCTGATCCTTGGTCTGGAGAGCACCCAGCAGGTCGCCAGTTGGCTCGCCAGTCATGAATGCCTGCTTGGCCAGGTGGTCGATGTGGATGAGATGATCCGCCAGATTCAGGCTGTCACCCCCCAGGATCTCCAACGGGTGGCGCGCACGTGCTTCGCTCCCGAATGGCGCCGCCTGGCGTTGATTGGCCCCGAGAACCCTCGACAGATCGATCATTTTCAGAAGTTGCTCACAGCTGCCTAACGCGGGAAGAGGAGACCAGGTTCTATGCTGAAAACGATGTCTACGCTGCGTGAGTATTTGCAGTATACGGAGGATGCCCTGAGCGCCGGGCGCATCGAGGAGGCTCTCGAACATTGCCAGTATGTGCTCTCGCACTTCCCTCACTCTCTCGAGGCTCATCGCCTCCTCGGAGAGATCTATCTGGCTCAGAACCGTCTGGCCGAGGCCCAGCAGACCTTCGATTGGGTCCTGACCAACGATCCCGAAAATGTGCTCGCTTACTGCAACCGCGCGCTGACAAGCGAACGCCTGGGGGATGTGGAAACCGCACTCGATTGCTATCAGCAGGCTTATGAGTTGAGCCGGGGCAATAGCCAGATCCGTCAGGAGTTTAATAAGCTGAGTGCTCGCAGCGGCCAGCCGGGCTTTATGCTCTCTCGCGCCGGCCTGGCCCGCCTCTATATGCGTGGCGACCTGCTCTTTCAGGCCATTCAGGAATGGGAGGCGGTGCTCGCCGCTACCCCCGATCGCCTGGATGCCCGCACGGGCTTACTCGAAGCCTGCTGGCGCGATGGCGATTTTGAGCGCGCTGAGCAGATCGCGACCAGCTTGCTGGAGGAGATCCCTGGCTGTCTGAAGGCTCTGCTGCTCCTGGCCCATATGACGTTTCCTCACAATCCGGCTCGCGCTCGCGAGTTGCTCCAGCGCGCCGAGGCGCTTGATCCCGAGATGACAATGGCTCGCGAGCTGTTCAGCGATCTGTTGACGGCTTCCTCCAATGACCCCTTCCTGACCCTTGTGCGTAAGGATGCCGTCTTGATGCCACCTCCTGGACGACCCGCGGCTCCTGCTGCTGAGTCAACCTTGTCCCGCCCCAGCCCGACTTTGGCTGAAGCGCAGGAAGCAGCCAGCGATGAGAGCGAGCCGATCTTCGGCTGGACTACGCCCGACCCCTATCCGCTGGCTTTGACGACTACGCCTGCTCCCTCCCCCACACCTGCACCGCCTTCTTCGATGGCTTCACAGCCGCCAGAGGCACCTGTGCCCAGCAGCAGCGAGGCGTATCATTCCAGCTCTCCTTCCTGGTCTCTCTCTGGCAGCGATTTCTCTTTCGGAGAACAGGGTCCTTCGTGGGAGGAGCAGCCGGCCTGGCCACCCGCCCCAGCAGCTGGCTCCGAGGAAGACCTGGGTCTGCCTGCCAGCCAGTCTTCTACTCACCCCGCCTGGCTCGATGCCCTCGATTCAACGCTCTATCGCCAGCCATCCGGTTCCCTCGCCACGCCAGCCTCCTCGCCTGAGCCGGCGGCCTCCGCCGCTGAAGGGGCCGCGGCTGCCGCGACGCCTGAGCTGGAGTCGCTGGACCTTTCCCCCCATAAAGAGGAGGCTGCAGCCCTGCCAGAGATCGCCTGGTCCCAGCCTCCCACCGCTAAGGAAGAGTCGCCCGCTGAGCGGCAGGAGGCAGAAGAAGAGATCTTCCCGTTTATGCAGGAGGGAGCCGACCCAGAGGAGGGCTGGCCAGAATGGCTGAAGTCTCTGGGAGCGGAGACTATGGAGGAGTCCGCCGAGGAGCCACCGGCCTCTTCCCTATCCAGCTCTGGCTCACGCGGAGCAGTTTGGGGCGAACCAGAGGAGGTGCAAGAGCCAAAGCAGGAACGAGAGGCGGCCTGGCCAGCAGACCAGGGAGCACAGGATTCCCCGGTAACGCCAGTTTCTGCGGAGGTCGATGGCTATGCCCGTCTGGAACGAGGCTGGCCAGGCGAGCCAGCCGCTCACCCCACGGAGGACTATATCGCGTCGGAGCCGGCTTACTCTGCCCCGGCAACCTGGGATGAGCTGACAGGTGAGGAGTTCTCTGCCCCTCCGGGAAAGCCGGCCTGGCTGGAGCAGCTGCAGGCCAGCCACAGCGCATTTGAGGAACAGGAGGCGGCGGTTGGTCCGCTCTGGCCACCCTCTGCTCCAACAGACTCCTCTAGCACTGGCACGCCCCCCACACCGCCGGCAGCTTCGATCTGGGGCGAGGAGTCTCCCGCTCCCTCTGCCCCCGCTCCCGCTACGCCTGCCGCCTCCCCACAAAGTTCCTCCCACCCGGAGGCCGGAATTCCCTGGCTTGAGCAACTGGCCGGCTGGTCGACAGGCCCGGAGGTGGCCGCAGGCTCGTCGACGAGTAACCCGTCTTCGCCCATCCACGAGAGTCAGATCACGCGCCCTGAGCCTGAGCCAGCTCCCGCCCCTTCAGCTCAATCCCAGGAGCTGCCTGCTTCGTCATGGCTGGCAGAGCTGGCCGCCGGAGCTGGACAACGTCCCGCCGAGCAGAGTAGGCCGCCAGCCGCCGCTGAGCAACGACTGCTGACAACTTTGGAGGACCTCGAACAGCAGCTGTATGCCCAGGGCTTCGTGCCGCTGCAGCCAGGCGAGCTGGCAGCCTTTGCCCAGCAAGGGCAGGGGACGCCCCCCTCGCCCGCGGTGCCTGAACAGCCACAGCCACCACGGACCGCCTATGCCCCCCAGCAGCAGCCAGCGTTTTCTCCAGGGCCGACACCACCCTCCGAGCTGGAGGAAACGGTACGCGCCCCACTGGGCCAGCCGCCACTTCAGCCTCCTCGCTATGAGGAGCCAAGGCACGCGCCTGAACCGCTCTGGCCCGGCCCAGGGTCCAATCCGTCCTTAGCACAAGGCCCTGCTCAGGGTCCCTCGCTGCCCAGCTATCGACCCGATGCTCTGCTGGAGGACGAGCTGGAGACAACCATGAAACGCCCAGTCTTCCGCCTCCAGCCAGCTCAGAATCGTCCTTCGGCCCCTGGCGGACGCCCCTCCTCTCCAGCTCCTCGCCCCGCCAGCCGCGAGACTCCTGGCCCTGGCCCAAGTGGCCCCAGCGTCGGCACGGGCAGAAGCTCAGAAGGCGGCGAGGCGAATTACAAGGAGCACCTGATCCGCGGCTATCAGTATCAGCTCGCTGGCGCTTACGACGAGGCAATGCAAGAGTATCGCATTGTGATCCGCAATCAGCCGGAACTGCTGGGCGAGGTGATCAGCAATACCCGCGCGCTGCTCAAGCTGGCACCAAAATATGCACCCGGGTACCGCGTGCTTGGTGACGCCTACATGCGCCAGGGCGAGTATCTCCAGGCCATGGAGGCTTATAATAAGGCGCTGACTATGACGCGCCGCGCCAGGGGTCAGGGCGCTTCTTCCTAGCCGTTCGTTGACCAGGAGCAGGAACCGGCTCGCTTGCGCGCCGCCGACAGGAAGCAAGTGGACTGGCACGGCCCAGGTGAATAGAAGACGGCTCGCCCGACGATCAGGAAGAGAGGTGGACAGGTGAAGGAAGACGTCAGGAGAGCACACCGGTGCTCGCCTGGTCGGCCTCAGCTGGCCCGGCCTCCCGGCCACCAGATGTGTCGACCAGGTCAGGTTGGGCCAAGCAGCCTCATACACTCTGATCAATCAGGTCGGGCTGGTCCACAAATCGGGCCGGCTCAGGCTGGCTGCACTCTGGCGTTGAGGTGAGCGACGCTCAGCTCAGAAGAATCTAGCTACCATCCAAAGGAGTCATCAGTGGAGACGATTCTACAGCGGTTGACCGAGCTTGATGAGGTCACAGGCGTCATCCTGGTGGGTAAGGACGGGCTGATCGTCAGTGGAACATTGCATAGCGAGGATGAGGAAATGATCGGCGCCCTGTCCGCTACCGCCTTTGGCTCCCTCAGCACCTATACCAAGCAAGTAAACCAGGGCGAGATTCGCCATGCTATAATTGAAACGCAACAGGGGACGATCCAGATGGCGGAAGTGGGTGACCTGATCCTCGTCGTGACAACTCAGCAGACCCGCTCTCCCAATCTCGGACGTGTGCGCCTGGAGATGAAGAAGGCCTGTCGCCAGATTCTCCCTCTGGTGACGAGCCAGTAGGTAGGAGCCTCTCCCTCCTGCGCCTTGATCAAAGCGTTGGTCTGTATAATTTGGTGGAAAGGAAGTTTTAGCTGCAAGCGATGGAACGAACATTGATCATTATTAAGCCCGAGGGGGTCCAGCGCGGCCTCATCGGGCAGATTCTTGCCCGCTTCGAGCAGCGGGGTTTGAAGTTTGTTGGCCTGAAGATGCTGCAGATGTCTGCCGCGCTGGCAGAAGAGCACTACGCCGTCCATAAAGGGAAACCCTTCTATGCCGGCTTGGTGAAGCATATTACCTCTGGCCCCGTGGTGGTTGGCGTGGTCGAGGGCCGCGGCGCGATCAAAATGGTGCGGACGATGATGGGGGCAACGAATGCGGCGGAGGCCACTCCTGGTACGATCCGTGGCGATTTCGCTCTGGAGATTGGCTACAATATCATTCACGGCTCCGATGGGCCCGAGACGGCAGCTCGGGAGATCAGCCTCTTCTTCAAGCCAGAGGAGCTGCTCGATTACCGGCTGGCCAGCGAGTCCTGGCTCTATGAGGAGGAAGCGAACCAGTAAGCAAGCTCTCGCGACTGGCTGGTAGCGCCTACCCTCTCTCTCGTTGGGCCTGCTGGCCGCTAAGCCGGCTGGCAAGGTCCAGGTCCACGGCCCGGCCCTCTGCCCGCTTGCTGGAGGTGCTGCGCCGCCACCCTCCTTCCCCACCTGGCTCTCGTGCATGCCTCGCGCTTTCTCTCTACCTGCCCTGTTCTCTATGGCCGGGCGGCTGCTCGCTCAGCACCGCCCGCCGGCTGGGCCGCTCGCCAGGGTAGAAACCGCCGCCACCCTCCTTCGCACGCTAAGCCCTGGCCCTGTTGTCCTGCATAGCTGGCAGGTCTTCCGGTCAGTCACACAGACACCCAACCCCCGCTTATACGGCTCATACAGCACACCAGAGGGGAAGGAATAGCAAGCAGGCAGGTAGAGAGGAAGACAAGACAGGACAAGAGGCGGAGGCGGGCCGCTTCACTCGGCCTGGAGCCGGCACGGGCCACCCGCTGAGGGAGCAAGGTGCCAGGATAGTTATCAGCTCGCGACTGGCTGATCAGTCGGGGTTGCTCCTCTGGCCCCCTTTTCCTTTGACTGCTTCTTTCTTCTCTGCCTTCTCCGCAAGGCGCCAACAGCATGTTTTGCTACGCAAGCAGCGATTCTGCTCTTCAAGCGTGAGCGGGGGCGTGCCTTTCATGCAGAATACCTGATACAGCGGCTCCCCCGCTTCTATATCGCTGTCAGAAAACCAGCGCTCGCGATAGAATGGGCAGCCATTGCGGTGCTTTCGCCAGTTTGGACTGTTCGCCGGGTTACTTTCAAGTGTACCTGCCAAGAATCCCTTCCTTCCTCTCAACAAACGCGCTTTCGCTTCTTCTACTCGCTCACTGTACTGGCAAGATGCGCGACAAGCGTTCTGCTCACTGAGGCCGACGAGAAGCTGGTACCTTCTCCCTGCTCATCTGCTTCTGAGTTGCCTCTCAAGGCCCGGTACGGATGAGGTGGCTGCTCCCTGCCGACAAGCTTTTCCCTCGCCGGTCTAGTGGTCTCATCCTACTGCGCAAAGGGTTGCTATGTCAAGGTGATGATGCTCCAAAGATCCATCAAAGATAATGAGAATCGCTTTTGTCTGAATAGTCATAAAGAGAGGCGATCGTTCTTTTCCACCTGTCTTTTGAGGGCCGGAGCGAGCCGCGCTTGCAGAACAGGGCAGGCATCCGCTATACTGGCGCGAGAGGCCGGGAGGTTTGTTCGCCGGCGAGCGTCAGGCATCCGCCCAGCTCCTGGAGGGGTGGGCGGGTCCTTACCCTCTCAGCTTCCCGACAAGATTGGCGATGTCACACCGACCTGGTTTGGTTGGAGGATCTGGTGAGTTTATTGTCACATCCCGACAGGGGCCCGCAGTCAGATCGCCCATCCCAGAGAAGAGAGGAAGCGCCCGTTCCCTGGTCATTTCGTGAGACCTGGCTGGCGATCTTTATTCCTCTAGTGCCCTGGCTGCTGCTCTCGCTGCTGCTCTCGCTCGGCGCCCAGCTCCAGGGAAATCGCCTGCCTGGGCCAAAGGCGCCGCTCTCGCTCCAGCAAGATCTGGAGGGGGCGCTGGCGGCGGCGCTCTCGACGCTGGTCGTGGAAGGAGCTTTCTTGCTCGTGGCGCTCTTCTTTGCTCGCCGCGCTTTGCGCCGCCAGAGTGCGCCTAGGGCTGCTGAGCCAGCACAGACCGGCGCTGGTGACGAGATCAGGTCGTCCTCTACGCTGGCAGCGGCCAAAGAAGAGCGCGTTTCTCTAGGGAGTGTGTTGCAAGCTCTTGGCCTGCGCCGCTTCCGACCGCACTTTCTCTGGCTGGTAGTAGCCTTCCTGGCGCTGCTCTATGTGGTCAACAGCCTCTACTCGGCACTGCTGGAGGGCCTCCACCTGCCGCTACAGACCAATGATCAGGTCATCCTGGAAAGCAGTCGCCTGGAGCCGCTTACAACCGTGACTCTGCTGGTGCTGGCAGTGATCGTAGCTCCACTCTGTGAGGAGATCTTCTTTCGCGGCTTTGTCTTTCCCGGCTTACGTCGCGGCCTGGCTACAGGCTGGGCCGTGCTGGCGAGCGCCCTGGTCTTCGGTCTGGCTCATGCCGACCTCGGCTCGTTGCCGGTGCTGATTGTCATTGGCCTGCTCCTGGCCTTGCTACGCTGGTGGAGCGGCTCCGTTTATCCCGGTTTGCTGCTGCACATGCTCAATAACGGGATCAGCGCTACGGTGATTCTGCTCTATATGCTGGGCCGGCTGCACTAACTTTCCAGTCTGCGAGCGGCAGGCGCGCCAGCGGTCTGGCTGGCTGGCTGGCTGGCAGTGGAGCGCCGGGGAGCGTTTTCCCCCAGAGGGGAAGACGGGACCTGCAGACCGCAAGCGGGGCGCCTGCCGCTCCGCTGACCTGGCTTGGGCTTGCTAGGCGCCAGCGCGCAGCTTGCGCCGGTCCTCTACCCGTGCGCTGGCCGTCTTCGATTCGCCGCCGGTAGCGCGCGGCAGGCTATCGGGCGGCACCAACTCTACCTTGGGCGTATTGCCCGTGATCGATTTGACCGCCTCCGCCATCGCGCGGGCCAGCTCCTGGCAGCGCTCGCTCTGCTCTAGCAGTGGCCGCTCCTTGACCTCGACCTTGAGCAAGAAGGTGTCCAGCCCATCGTGGCGATCGACAATGATGCGGAAGTTCGTGCCAGTCTCGGGAAAGCGCAGCAGGGCCGCCTCTACCTGGCTGGGGAAGACCAGCAGACCGCGGATGGAGACCGCGTCATCGGTTCGCCCTTTGATGGCTCCGATTTTCGGATGGGTGCGCCCGCAGGAGCAGCGCTCTTCCCACCAGAGACGCGAGAGATCGCGGCTGCGGTAGCGAATCATGGCTGTTCCATCGCCCGTGAGCCAGGTCCAGACGAGCTCTCCCTCCTGGCCTTCTTCAACCCATTCGCCGGTTTCGGGATCGATGCATTCGACCAGGAAGGCATCGGCCCAGGCATGCATGCCGTTGCGTTCCTCACATTCGCAGGTCATGCCTGGCCCGAGAAACTCGGTCATGCCAAATTCGTCATAGGCCGTAATGTGAAAGTATTCTTCCAGCTTCAGGCGGGTCTCCCAGGGCCAGGGTTCGGCGCCGAAGAGGCCGATGCGCAGTCTGGTACGAGAGAAGTCGATGCCCAGCTCGCGCGCCTTGCGCCCCAGATACAGACCAACAGAGGGCGTCATGCACATGGCCGTGACGCCGAAATCTGTGATGAATTCAAAGATACGTTCGTACTGGCGCGCATCCGAACCCATCGGGATGACCATGACGCCCATTTCCAGGGCCCCATAGTGGAAGCCAAAGCCTCCCGTTGGAAGCCCATAGCCATAGCAGTTCAAGAGGATATCGCCGGGTCGCAAACCGACCATCCACAGCTCGCGGGCGTTCAGCTCGGCCCAGCTCTGCAGATCGCGCCGGGTGGCAAAGACAGGTACGCTCTTGCCAGTGGTGCCACTGGTGGCGTGCACCTCTAAGGCCCCTTGCTCGCCTCCGGGCGGTACCATCGCCATACCATAGGGGTACGCCGTGCGCACGCTCTTTTTCTCAAGAAAAGGTAGCTTCTGAATATCTTCCAGGCTTTTAATATCTTCTGGCTTGACGCCAGCTTCATCATAGAGTTGACGATAGAATGGATTCTGTCTATAGGCCCGAGCGACAAGCGCCTGCAGACGTTCCAGTTGGAGCGCGCGCAGGCGTTCGCGGGGCAGGGTTTCGATCTCTTCGTTGAAATATTTCCGATCGCTCATGGGCAGCACCTCCGCCACTATTCTACCATTGCTCTCTGCAGGCGTCTATGCGAGCGAGAGGGCTGGCCTACCTGGCTTGCTTGGCCAGGTAGCTGATATGGTATCATGTCTGGCGGAACGCTAACGCTACCGGGGAAGAGGTCAAGCCAAGCAAGCAGAACCACGTTTGGTGCACGCTTCCCCCTTTTTATTCCACCTGTTTTTGCGAGGAAGGAGTAGGGGTCTTTCTATGGCTGAACAGGGCCTTCTGGCCGTGATCTGGGACCTGGATGGGGTGATTATCGATAGCGCGCAGGCTCATTTCCGGGCCTGGCAGCGCCTGGCTCAAGAGGAGGGGTGGACGCTGAGCGAGGAGGATTTCCGCGCGACCTTTGGGATGCGCAACGATCGCATTCTCCCGCTGCTCTGGGGAGAGATGCCTCCCGAGCGAATTCGCGCGCTCTCGGAGCGCAAGGAAGCTTATTTTCGGGAGCTGGTGCGCCAGAACCCTCAGAGTTTGGCGCTGCCGGGAGCGTTAGAGCTGCTCCAGGCCGTGCATGAGGCCGGCATCGCGCAGGCGCTGGCCTCGTCCACGCCACCTGAGAATATCGCGCTGATCAGCGAGCTGTTGGGGCTGCAGCGCTATCTGCAGGTCCTGATTTCGGGAGAAATGGTGGAGCGCGGCAAGCCAGCCCCAGATATCTTTTTGAAGGCCGCCGAGGCATTACAGGTGCCCCCCTCCGCTTGTGTGGTCATTGAAGATGCGGTAGCCGGTATTGAAGCGGCCCATGCCGCGGGCATGCGCTGCCTGGCGGTCGCGACCACGCGCGAGCCGGAGGCTTTGGACGAGGCCGACCTGGTAGTGCGCTCGCTCTCCGAGGTGAACGTAGAGCGCCTGCGCGCTTTGATTCCTGCCTCTTGAGAGTCCAGCCCCTTGGAGGCGCTGGACCCGCTCGCCCGATCCGCTGGCGGGCCTTCAAGCCCAAGACGGGCTTGCGGCTCATGGCGCAATCGGCTATACTCTCACTCAGGTGGGGCGAGGTTTCTTCCTCGTCTCTCCTGGCTTTCTTCAGTCAGCGCCTGACGACTACGGAGGTGTAGGGGTCCCGGTGGGCCTCGCCGTCTTCAAAACGGTTGGGGGGTCGCTGCGCGCGGTCCCTGGTGGGTTCGACTCCCATACACCTCTGCCTCCCTGTTCCCCTCGCTCTGCAGCCTCATGTCGCTCTGCGTCTGCCCTGCCCTGATGGAAGTGCCCTTCGACTGAACGCTCTACTGATCTGGTCTGCTCTGCTCCTTCCCCTTCCTGGCTATCTTTACCATCTTCTGATGCCATCCTCCCTACAAGTCGTTCTGAATCCTGTGGAGGAACATTTACCCCTTTCCAAGCGTCTCTCTATCTACGGAAATGCTTGCAAGAAGAAAGGCGCAGAAAGCAATGGACTATCTCCAGCTATCTTTACGGTATCTGCAGCAAGCATCGAGGAGAGTTAGCAAACTCGGGCCGAGGCTAAAGCGCTGGCTGGTTGGCGCCGGTCAGGTGGCGCTACTGCTGCTGGTGGCGCTGTTGATCCAGTGGCCCGCCCCGGTGAGTGACGATCAGCTGGTGGCCGCCTGGCCTGGCAGCGATCTCGTGGTGAGCCACTGGCCGATGGTTCTGGAGCTACAGCGTACAGTTGCTCAGGCGCACCGCCTTCCACTGTGGAATCCCTATTTCGGCGGTGGCCTGCCTCTGGGTGCCGATCCCCTGGCGGCTCTCTTCTATCCACCCACACAACTGGTGTATTTCTTCTCGCTGCGCCACTACTTCTTTCTATTGATGACGCTGCATTTCTTCTGGGCTGGTTTGGGAACACTGCTGCTGGCGCGCCGCGTTCTCGCGCTGCCGCGCTGGCCGGCGCTGGTGGCGGCGGTTAGCTATATGGCCACGCCACGCCTGATCAGCCATCTGGGAGCCGGTCATGTGACAATTATGCAGACGGTCTGCTGGTACCCCTGGTTGGCGCTGGCTGCCTGGGCCACCGTGCGCCAGCCGCTGCGCTGGGGTCCGGCCCTGGCCATCTGCGTGGCTATGACCTTGCTGGCCGGCCATCCGCAGATGGCCTACTACGGCCTGCTGATGCTGGCCGCTGTCTCTCTCTGGTTCCTGCTGCAGCGTCTCAGGCAGGCCGGCAGGCGTCCGGCCCTGCTTTCTGCCAGCTGCCTCCTGGCAGCCTGCGGTCTGGGCGTGGCTCTGGCCGGCGTCCACCTTTTGCCTCTGCAGGAACTGATGCGCTACTCAACGCGGGCTTACGCCCTGCACCCCCATGATCAGATTACGCTGACACAGTTCCTTCAGGCGCTGGTGAATACCCCACCGCCGGGCTGGCTCACCTGGGAGGGCATGATTGCCCCGGGCCTGAGCGTGCTCTGCCTGGCGGCCTTCGGCACGGCCAGCCGCACGCGCCAAGCCTGGCTGCTGGTGCTGGCCGTGATGCTGGTCGCCAGTCTGGCAATGGGGCAGTCCTCGAAGGTCTACCATGTGGTCCAGCATCTTCTGCCAGACTTCGACCGCTTCCGTGGCCTGGCACGCATCTGGTTCCTGGGCCTGTTGGGGATCGCGCTGCTGGCCGGTCTGGGCACCAGTACCGTGACAGAAGCTCTGCGGCGACTGAGCCGAGCCGCGAGTCTGGGCGCAGGAGCACTCTTGCTGGCTCTGGTGGTCACCAACCTGGTGCTGCTCGATCAGCACTACTCGCAGGTTGGCTCCGTGAGCCTCATCACGACACCCTCGCGCCTCGCTCTGGCGGCGCAGCAGCTGGCCGGCGATGGACGCATCTATGGCGTGCAGGAGAATATTCCACAGCTGACCGCTGCTGAGCTGGAGTTACGCCTGGCCGACGGAGCTGATCCGCTGCTGGTCGGCGCTTACGTCCAGTATATGGACCGCGCCGGTGGGTACTACGGGACTGGCTATCAGCAGCGGATTCCCTACGATGCCCCCTGGGTCCACCCTGACCCGCGTCTACTCGGCCTGCTGCACGTCACAGTACTGGTTTCAAAGCGCCCGCTTCACGATAGTCATCTGCTTCTCGTCGGCGAGATCGACGGGACCTTCCTCTACCGCAATAGTCTTGACGCCGGGCCGGCTTACCTGCTGCGCCCCGGACCGGATGGCCAACCGCCAAGCCTGGCCCATTACCAGCCTCTGCCAGCGACGGTCCAGCTGCTGCGCCTGCAGGACGATGAACAGAGCTTCCGCGTGACCAGCGCCACAGGCGGCTACCTGGTGGTGGCTACGACAGCTTACCCAGGCTGGATAGCCATACTCGACGGGCAGCGCGTGCCCGTGCAGAGTTTCGCCAGTCTGATGCCGGCCATTCGCGTCGGACCGGGGACACACACCCTCAGTTATCTCTATCGTCCCGCCTCGGTGCTGAGAGGCGCGGCCCTTTCTGCGCTCGGCCTGCTGACGCTGCTGTTCTGGCTGGCCGGCTGGCAACTCTATCGACGGGGGCGCCTCCCGCGCATTGTCCCGCGCTGGCCAGACAGATCGCGCGCTGCTCCGATCGGTTCAGCATCCAGCGCGGCTTCGCCCGAGCAGGCTCCTTCGTCAGAAGGCGAGATCGCCGCATCGCTCGGCCAGGAGTAAGGAGTAGCGTAGCGCAAAGGAAGAGCGACAGGGCAAGCTCCAGCGGCCCCCACAGCACAGCACAGCTCAGCGCAGTCGCTCTTCCTTTGCCTTTGCCAGGATCGGATAGGGTCAGGGAAGTTCCACTTCCAGCCAGCTCAGTGCGCTTGTGGTTCGGGCGTCGAGGAGAGTGAGCGGCCACCAACGGCAGATCTGCCGGGCTGCGTGCGACGAGGCAGGAAGCTGCCAGCGACGCGCGCTCCCAGCGTCCGCGGTACCAGATGCGTGCTGAAGGCCATCAGCTTGTTGAGCAGGCCCGGGACAACCTGACTGCGTCCCCGTTCCAGAGCGCGGAGACTGGCGGTTACCACCTGTTCAGGGGAGAGAATCCCGCCAGGCATGTCTTCCTGTGAGGTGCCTATGACCGCAAAGAAGTTGGTGGCGACAGGGCCAGGACAGACGGCCAGAACCCGCAGTCCCTGGCGCCGATACTCGACCCACAACGCCTGGCTGAAAGAGAGCACGAAAGCTTTGGTAGCAGCATAGACAGCCATATGGGGAATGGGCAGGAAGGCCGCCAGCGAGGCCAGATTAATGACAGCTCCCTCACCCCTGGCCAGCATCGCGGGGAGCAGCGCATGGGTGAGGTCAACAAGAGCGGTCACGTTGAGCATGATCTCCTCATGTTCACGCTCGGCAGCTTGCTCAGCGAAGGGACCATAGGTGCCGAAGCCGGCGTTGTTGATGAGCAGGTCAACGGTGAGACCACGCTCCCGTACAAGGCTGGCCAGCTGGGCCGCCGCCCCCTCACGGCTGAGGTCACTGGCGATGACCTCAGCCTGGATACCATGCCGCTCCTGCAGCTCACTGGCAAGCTGCTGCAGACGCTCCTCCGAGCGCGCCACGAGGATAAGATGCATGCCGCGCGCCGCCAGGGCCTGGGCAAACGCGCGCCCAATACCCGATGAGGCCCCTGTAATCAGGGCAGTCTTGCCACGATAGTGGTATGTCAAGAGAACTCTCCTCCTCTTCACCTTTCACAAGATCATAGCCGCTTCGCTTACTCGTCTCGCCCCCGCTCCCTTGGACCATCTGCTGGGCCATCTGCTCGCCCTCGCCATTCAGGCGCCGTTCATCTTGACAGCACTCCCCTCGCTGTGACAGGCTGTAGAGAAGAGACCCGCAAGCAGATGGAGAGCAGAGGCAGCTGAGAAGCCAGCAGCGGTAGCTCGCGAGCCAGGGCCGGCGCCATAGGGCACCTGCACCCTCTCGCTTTCTTTCTGTAAGAGAATAGTAGCACTGGCATGCGGGGCTAATTCAAGAGCATCCTTCTCCCCCAGCACGACCGGCCTGATTATCATGACTGTCGATGAAAGTCCTGACCAATCGCAATTTCGCTCTGCTCTGGCTCGGCCAGGCCATCTCTAACCTGGGCGACGTGATTCTAGGAGCAGCGCTTGTACTTTGGATCGCTAACGACCTGGGGCGGGGGCATTCGTGGGCACCAGTGGCGGTCAGTGGGGTCTTCATGGCAGAGTACGCGCCGGTGGCAATTATCGGCCCACTGGCTGGCGTCTTCGTCGATCGCTGGTCACGGCGGCTGACTATGCTGCGTACCGATGGCTTGCGCATGGCGCTCACGGGCTGCCTGGCCTGGGCCCTTGCTCCAACCGTGCCATTCTTCGGTGAACTGGAGCTACCGCTTGGCTGGCAGCTCGGCGCTGTCTATACCGTAGTGCTACTCGACCAAAGCTGCGGCCAGTTTTTTAATCCCGCACGCCTGGCCCTGATCGGCGACATCGTTGAACCAGAGGACCTGGCCCGGGCCACGAGTCTCAGCCAGGCTACGATGGGACTCTCCGTCATCCTTGGGCCGGCCATCGGCTCGCTGCTGGTCTTCAACCTCGGCATCCAGTGGGCCGTGATCGCCGATGCCCTCTCCTTCGGCATCTCCTTTCTGACGATCGCCCTGATCCGCGCCCCAGGCGAGAAGCGTCTGGAGAGCGATCACAGTAGCTTCAGCCAGGACTTCCGTGCCGGACTGCGTGTTTTGTTCGGCAGTCGGGGGCTATTGGCCGTGCTCTTGGCCAGCTTGCTGAGCATGAGCGCCTTCGGAGCGCTCAATGCTCTGGCCATCTTTTTTGTAACCGACAATCTGCAGGCCCAGCCGAATCTCTATGGTCCGCTGGGCACGGTGCTTGGCCTGGGAGCCATTGCCGGCGCCTTGATCACCGGTCTGATCGCCAATCGGCTGGGCCTGCCACGCCTGCTGTGGGGAGCCACCTTTGCGCTGGGGCTGACCACACTGCTGTTGGCGCGCATGTCCAGCGTTGGCCCAGCCTTCGGGCTGATCTTTCTGGTGGGTGCGACCTGGATCGCCGTAAATGTGGCCGTCGAGCCGCTGGTGCTGCGGCTGACGGCCCGTGAATTTGTGGGTCGCGTGACAGCAGTGCTCACGCCGGCGGGCAGCCTGGCCTCGGTCCTGAGCGCCGCTCTGGCCGGGTCCCTGGTGAGCACTGTGCTGCACGGCTTCCGGGGCACAGTATTCGGCCTGGCTTTTGGCCCGGTGGACACCTTCTTCTGTGGCATCGGGGCTTTGGTGCTGCTGGGCAGCACGGCAGTACACCTGCTGATGCACGATGTGCGTTTCCTGGATGAGCAGCCGAAGCCCGAGACCCCAACGCTGGCCTCTCCCAGCGGCGAGCAGGCCGAGACTCCCGATGCCTAGTCCGGCCTCACTCGCTGCTGCCTTCCTCCAATTTCGCCAGCTCTTCTTCGAGTTTCTGCATCCGTTGGCGGCGCAGGCGGGCCCGCTCGATGATGGCGCGCTCCTCATCGTTGCCAGGGACAAGCGGAGGGACCGGCGTGGGTTTGCCATGCTCATCGAGAGCAACGTAGATCACCCGGCTGCTGGCGACATGCCGCACTTCGCCAGTCAGGGGGTCCTCCGCTGTGACACGCACGCCGACCTCCATGCTGCTGCGCCCCACATACTGCAGCTCGCAGTGCACTGAGACAACATCTCCTAGATAGGCCGGCTCCAGGAAGTCAAAGCGCTCAACACGTGCAGTGACTACATTGCGGTGCGAGTGCTTGATGGCGACCACCGCCGCCGCCTCGTCGACCATGCGCATGATGACGCCGCCGTGGACATTGCCATTGGCATTGGCGTCGAGAACTCCCATGAGACGGCTGCTGGTGGTACGCGAGTAGGCGATGGTATGCCCCTGGCTACTGTCGATCGCCGGGAACGAGGTTGCTCGCTCTTTCGCCTTGTCGAACAGCTCCATGCGCTCCTTTCACTCCGTACGTTGGTGACCGACGATGAGGCCCTTGCGCCCGCCCCGCCCGGTGATGGCCCCTTGCCCCTGCCTTCAGCTCGTGAAGGCGAAGGAGTGCAGCATCGGCTGAAATTCTCCTTCATCAGCCAGATCGAAGATCTCCTGGGCAGTAGCGTAGGCAATGGTAAAACCCTGGGTTTGGGGCGAGTTCGCCGGATGGTTGGCGGCCAGAACAACGATTTTGACCGTGACTGGATTCGGTTGGCCCTCGACACGCAGGTCACCGGTGGCCGCTCCCTGGTTCCAAGACTCGCCAGCCACGGTCGCGGTCGGGGCGACGCTGACCGGCTGGTAGTGAGTGACCTGCGAGCGGAAGAGCTGCAGACCCACCGAGACCTGGTCTTGTGCCGAGATGATACCGTTCGGATTGGGCTGGACATGCACCGAGAGATAGGCGATGCCCTGCGGATCAGAAAAGGTGACAAAGCCTGGCTTGCTGGTGTCTACTTTCCAGCCGCGGGGATAGCTGATGACATAGCCATCACCCCGATAGCTGACGAGATTGCCCGCCGGAGCCGTGCTAGAGGCCACGCTCGGCTTGCTCGTTGGGGTCGGTGTCGGCGTCGGGGTACCACCTGTGCCCCCAAAGAGGTTGCAGGCTCCTAAGAGACTCATCAAGATCAGAGAGCAACCGACGCCCAAGAAGAGGCGCGTAAGCTGCTGAATCGGGTGCTTCATTATTGGGCAGCCCTCCACAGTCGATATTTGCATGCCACTGATCGGCGTGCAAACTGCTCAGCTTGTGCGCCGCCTATTATAGCAGCCGCTGGCAGCACGGACCAGGCACGTGGCCCATTTGTGCCCGCCCTGGTCCTGTCCCATGCCGATGATAACGCCCCTTCCTGGGCTTTTTACGGGTCGGTTCCTTCCAGGTAGCCAAAGCTGCTGGCCGGAGCCAGCTCAGGCTCGACTGTGGCCGGCTTCTCGTTCACCTTTGACTTGAGCCAGGCTCAGCCAGAAAGGATCAGGCAAGCTGCAGCTCCTCGATGGCACGCAGCACCTCTTGCGCATGCCCATCTGGCTTGACACTGCGCCAGACCTTGCGAATGAGGCCATCCCGATCGATGAGGAAGGTCATGCGCTGAACGCCGAGATACTTGCGACCGTAGAGAGTCTTTTCCCCATAAGCCCCATACTGGCGCGCGACTACAGCCCCCACATCGGCAAGCAAAGGGAAAGGCAGATGGTATTTTTCAGCAAAGTCGCGATGCGAGTCCACCTCATCGGCACTGATGCCAAGCACAACGATGCCGCGCCGACGGAACTCGGGATGCATGTCGCGGAAATTGCAGGCCTCTGTCGTGCAGCCAGGAGTATTATCTCTTGGATAGAAGTAGAGGACAACGACACGCCCGCGTAGATCGGCCAGATGCAACTGATCACCGCTGGTCTCGTCGCCGCCTACGACAGGCAGCGTGAAGTCGGGGGCCGGCTGGCCCTCCTCTAACACAACACGCTCTATTGTTTCGCTCATCGCTGGTCCTTTCGTTGCATAGAAAGTCTGACCCGGCGTCCGCAGGAGGCGGCGCGGCGGGTTAGCGCCCGAGGCGCTGCTTACACAGTATCACCACCACCCTTCCGCTGACAAGGCCAGCCGCTCCCTCTCGCTGCTCCCAAGTTGGCAACAGCTATGCCAGGCTAGGCCCTGGACTGGAGCTTGAGCAGCCGCTCGGCATTGCCGTGGGCGATCTTCTCACGGTCGGCAGGGCTGAGCGGTGCCTGCTCAAGAAAAGCCCGCGCCTGCCTGTCCTGGATATAGGGGTAGTCCACAGAGTAGAGAATGCGATCGGCCCCCACGATCTGCAGCGTCAGTAGAAAAGGCGGCAAGGTGAAGAGGCCGCTGGGCGTCACGTAGAAATGCTCCAGGAAGTAGTCGGCCACGGGCCGCTGCAGATGCGTGGCCGCAGGAGTTAGCGTCTGATTGATGCGTGCCAGGTAGAAGGGGATCATCTCGCCCCAGTGCCCGAGAATCATCTGCAAGCGCGGATGGCGATCGAAGACGCCAGCCAGGATCAGATGTAAAGCATGAATGCCGGTCTCCAGATGCCAGCCCCAGCCCGCCGTGGCGAAGACGGTCGTGACGTTGGGGGGGAGTCCCGCGTAGCAGGCGGCAATCACCGGCTCCGGCGGCGGAGCTGGATGTAGATAGATGGGCACGTCCAGAGCTTCAGCAGCCTCTAGCAGAGGGCGGAAGCGGGGATCATCCAGGAAAAGGCCCTCGACCCGCCCGTTGATCATGGCTCCTTTGAAGCCTAGCCTGGAGACAGTTCGCTCTAGCTCGCGGGCCGCCGCCTCGGGATCAGTCAACGGCAAGGTGGCAAAGCCGGCAAAGCGCTCAGGATGGGCCTGGATGGCAGCGGCCAGGCGATCATTGACCTCTCGCATGAGCGCGACAGCCTCCGCAGGCGGGATGGCCGGAAGAGCCATAGCCGTGTAGGAAAGAATCTGCATATCGATGCCCATGCTGTCCATAGCGCGTAGCCGCCCCTCGCCAAGATCTTCCAGCTCTCGCTCAGGCGGGGGATAGCCAACGGGACGGAAGCCCACTTCCTGGGGCTGCCACCGCGCAGCAGCTCGATTAATCTCTGCAATTTGAAAATGCTCTTCGA
Organism: Thermogemmatispora onikobensis; assembly: GCF_001748285.1. NCBI lineage: Bacteria > Bacillati > Chloroflexota > Ktedonobacteria > Thermogemmatisporales > Thermogemmatisporaceae > Thermogemmatispora > Thermogemmatispora onikobensis. The sequence continues at coordinate 235,763 of NZ_BDGT01000001.1, forward strand.
GTGCGATAATGCGCATACCTTTCACCTTCTCCTTCGATCAACGGGCTGGTCGCGGCTTTCAGCTGCGCAACCAGCGAGAGCAGGAGAGGCCGGCCAGCGCTCTCTGGCCAGCACTCTTCTCTTTTGATGATAGGGCAGACCTGCCAGAGCCTGCTACCAACAGCGCAGGCCGCAGCTCATAGCTCACAGCCCGCAGCTCACAGCTCACAGCTCACTTCCTCGTCCCTCTGCTGGCAGGTGCTGACCAGTAGCTCAGTGCCGTTGCCTGGGCTGCCTGCGTCCGATGAAGCGCGTCAGGCCACTGACCGCAGGAATCAGCAACCAGCAGACCATCACTGGCAGTGTGGTGCGTGTGAACAAGAGCAGCAGCAAAGAAGAGAGGAGCAGAAGCGAGGTGGGGAGACCGTAATAGAGGGCGTGCTCCCAGATCTGCCGCCCCATCGCACGCTCAAGCAGTCCACGATGAAAGACGGCATACCAGGTCAGCACTACGAGTGCCAGGCCGCAGCAGGCCAGATTAAGTGTATAGAATGCAATCGCCAGGGGTATGGTTGGATAGCGGCCAAAACTGTTCATAGCCACTGGCAAGAGGGTGATGAAAAAGAGAAAGAGCAGGCAGAGCGCAGAGAAGCCTCCATCTACCACGGTCATCCGATCCATCAAGCGATGTTGACCGTACCAGTAAGAGGAGCACAAGGCGAAGGTCATAATATAAATCAAGAAACGCGGGAGCAGAGTAAGAAATGCATCGGGAATGGCTGCTGATCCGAGGCCATCCGGCAGGCGGATATCGAGGACCAGGAGGGTCATGGCGACTGCAAAGATCCCGTCGCTCAGTGCGCTCAAGCGGTCTTTGCTCGCCAGAAGATCGTTGCTGGCTGCGTGTCTCTGCTGCATGCTATCCTCCCTTGACAGAAGACAATCCGGCTTGAGTCCGATGCTCTCTCTCCCTGGAGGCAGCTACCACAAGTGTCTCTCCAGAGTCAGAGCAGGAGAGAAGACAGCTTTACCTCCTTGATTGGAGCCGAACAGCTCCAGGAAGAGTACACCGTTTTTACTTCTTCAGAAGCATAGCAGTCAGCACTTTTCCCTGGCAAGTGCAGAGAGAGAAAGAGCGGAGTGGAGCGAAGCGGGGTATCCGAGAGCGATCAGCAGGCCATCGTGAATCAGAGCCAGCAGGGAACGGCGCGCGGGCGAGTCCTCTGCAGAGCAGCGTCCTGCGCGCCGTCGCTGGCGCGGCCACCCTGGCATGGTGGTCGCTCTAGCCCGGTCTTTATTTCAGCGCCAGCATGCGGTCAAGGGCCACCCGGGCCCAATGGGCCACCTCGGGGTCTACCTTCACCTGGTTGATCACCTGGCCGTCGACGAGGGCCTCCAGGACCCAGGCCAGGTACGCCGGATGGATACGGTACATGGTCGAGCAAGGGCAGACGATCGGGTCGAGGCAGAAGATCAGCTTGTCGGGATGCTCCTGGGCCAGGCGATGAACCAGGTTGATCTCGGTTCCCACCGCCCACTTGCTGCCCGTCGGCGCCCGCTCGATCTGCTGAATGATGTACTCGGTCGAGCCGTAGAGATCGGCAGCCTCGACCACTTCACGCCGGCACTCGGGATGGACGATGACCGTGATGTCGGGGTGCTCGGCGCGTGCCTTGGCAATCTGCTGCACGGTGAAGCGCATATGGGTCGAACAATAGCCTTTCCACAGGATAAGGCGTGCGCGTTGCAGCCGCTCCTCATCGTCGAGGGTCTCCTGGGGATTCTTGGGATTCCAGACGACCATCTCCTCCTCGGCGATACCGTAGGCGTGGCCAGTATTGCGCCCGAGATGCTCATCCGGGAAGAAGAGGAGTCGTCGCCCCCGACTGAAGGCCCATTCCATCACCTTGAAAGCATTGCTGGAGGTGCAAACGATACCACCGTGCTGGCCACAGAAGGCTTTGAGACTGGCCGCCGAGTTGATGTAGGTGATCGGCACGAGGCTGGCCTCTTCTCCCAGGGCCTCGTTGAGCGTCTCCCAACATTCTTCGACCTCAGCGATGCTGGCCATATCGGCCATTGAGCAGCCGGCGGTCGGATTAGGCAGGATGACTTGCTGATGAGGGGCGCTCAGAATGTCGGCACTCTCGGCCATGAAGTGCACGCCGCAGAAGACGATGTAGTCGGCTTCGGGCCGCGCCGCCGCCTGCTGAGCGAGCTTGAAGGAGTCACCGCGCAGGTCGGCGTATTTGATGATCTCGTCGCGCTGGTAGTGGTGCCCCAGGATCAGCAGGCGCTGGCCAAGAGCCGCTTTGGCCTGACTGATGCGCCGATCAAGCTCGGCTCCATCCATCTCAGCATAGCGACGCGGGATGTGGTCGGCGCGCCCTCCGTGCGCATACTGGTCGCGCGTGGCAGGATGCAGCAAGGGTAGAATGCGACTCTCCTGGCTGGCTTCACAGGCTGTTTGCAGAGCCATGAGACTTCGCTCCTCCTTTCTTGTTTTGGCTTCGCGGGCTGCAATAACGCTCCCGCCGGTAAGCGCTAGGCGAGAAACTCCAGGGCAACGTCCAGACTGGGAGCCGAGTGTGTCAGCGCCCCCAGGGAGATGAAGTCGACCCCCGTGGCCGCCACAGCCGCCAGGCGCTCTGGATCTGGGCCGATACCACCCGAGGCTTCCAGGAGGATGCCGGGCGCCTTGGTCCGCACGAGGGCGACGGCCTGACGCAACTGCTCCAGGCCCATGTTGTCGAGCAGGATGACATCAGCCCCAGCCTGGACAGCGGCCCGCACCTCCTCAAGGGTCTCGCACTCGACTTCGATTTTGAGGAGATGGGGGACCTGGCGACGCACCGCGTCGATGGCGGCGGCCAGACCACCAGCGGCCTTGATATGGTTGTCTTTGATGAGAATGCCGTCACTGAGACCGAAGCGGTGGTTGTAGCCCCCTCCCAGACGCACGGCCTCCTTTTCGAGGGACCGCAGACCAGGGGTGGTTTTGCGCGTGTCAAGAATGCGCACGCTGGTGCCAGCTACCGCCTGGACACAGCGCGCAGTCAGGGTGGCAATGCCGGAGAGGTGGCCGAGGAAGTTGAGGGCCACGCGCTCGGCACTCAGGAGGGCGCGCGCCGGCCCGCGAAGATCCGCTAACGGCTGACCGGCGGCGACGGCCTCCCCGTCTTTGACGTGCGCCTCTCCCTGGACACGCTCGTCGAGCAGGCGAAAGGCGGCCAGGGCAAGAGCAAGGCCGGCAATGACGCCCTCGCGCCGCGCCAGCAGGACAGCCCGAGCCTGGGCTTCGGCGGGCACTGTACACAGCGTGGTGAGATCGCGATAGGCTCCGTCTTCGATCAGGGCCTGTCTGAGCAGGTCAAGCGGGAGTTCAGACATACGGTCTTCCTTTGTGCTGAAGAGCAAGACTGCTCGTGGCCTCGGCGCCCGGAAGAGCGGGACGCAGGACCAGGCTGACGCCAGCCAGGGCTGGATCAGGCTGAGGATAGTCCCTACGCCAGTGGCTGCCTCGACTTTCGCGCCGCGCCAGGGCAGCCTGCACGACGAGAGCAGCACTATCGAGCATGTTGGCGGTCTCTAGCCAGATGCACCCAACTGCCTCGTGAGGTGCACGTGGCCGGGCCGCCTCAGCGAAGCGGGCGCGCAGCTGTAGCAACTGGCTCCAGGCGGTGCGCAGTCCCTCCTCGTCGCGGCAGAGCGAGACGAAGCGCCACATCAGCTCTCGCAGCTCCTGCTGAAGCGCGCGCGCCAGCTCCTCTGGTCCGACCCAGTCCGGCGGCAGCGGCCACTGGCGGGCCTGCTCCTGGGCGGCAACAAGCGAGAGCCTTAGCTCGCGCTGCCGCCGTCCGGCAGCATGGGGTGCCTGCTCAGAACGCGCTCCATGCAAGGCTGCAGCAAGGCGGCGCCCAAAGACCAGTCCTTCAAGCAAGGAGTTGCTGGCGAGGCGATTGGCGCCGTGCACGCCAGTACAGGCGACTTCGCCAACGGCATAGAGATGGGGCAGACTGCTACGCCCCTGCAGATCGACCTGTATCCCGCCCATGCAGTAATGAGCTGCCGGCGCAACAGGCAGCAGGTCGTGGGCCAGATCGAGGCCGTAACGACGGCAGAGGGCCGCGATGGTTGGAAAGCGGGCATACATCCGCTCATCAGGAAGATGGGTCAGGTCGAGGTATTGGCAATCCACCCCTTCAGCCTGCATCTCGCTGAGGATGGCACGCGCCACCACGTCGCGCGGGGCCAGCTCGGCCAGGGGATGATAGCGCAGCATGAAGCGCTCGCCGGCATGGTTGCGCAGATAGGCCCCTTCGCCGCGGACGGCCTCCGAGATGAGATGGCTGGCCCCATTGACCTTGAGTACCGTCGGGTGGAACTGGACAAATTCAAGGTCGGCCAGAGCAGCCCCGGCGCGCCAGGCCAGGGCCAGACCGTCAGCAGTAGCGCCGGCAGGGTTGGAGGTGTATGCCCAAAGGCTGCCCGTACCGCCACAGGCCAGCACTGTCTCACGCGCCTCGATGACAAAGGGCTGCCCGCGCTCATCAAGAGCCTGCAGACCATAGCAGCCAGCCTCGCCAACGAGGAGGGAGCAGACAGGAGTGTCGGCGTAGATGGAGATGTGGGAACGGGCCTTGAGGGCGGCCAGAAGGGCGCGCTCGATTTCGGCCCCCGTGGCGTCGCCACCCGCGTGGAGAATGCGCCGCCGGCCATGAGCCGCTTCCTGACCCAGGAGCAGACCTTCGGCAGTCGTGGCCTCAACGCTCTCGCCAGGGGCCGCCCGGTCAAAATGGACACCCAGCTCGATCAGCCAGCGCACGGCTGCCGGCGCTTCTTCGACGAGGATGCGTACGGCTTCCGTGTCGCAGAGGCCAGCCCCCGCCGCCAGGGTGTCCCCGTAATGAAGTGCGGGACTGTCGTCCGGCCCCAATGCCGCCGCCAGCCCTCCCTGCGCGTAGCGCGTGTTGCTCTCCCCCAGCCGCCCTTTGGTCAGAAGGGCTACGCGCCAGTCAGGCGGCAGGCTGAGAGCGACGGTCAGGCCGGCGATGCCAGCGCCCACAATGGCTACGTCAAATCTCTGGCAGCTCGCCATGTTGGTCCCTTCTTGTCTCGGTCCATAGCCATTAAGTGTAAAATTTACACTAACTGGCCTCAAAAAAGAAAAAGGTGTATCAAGTACACCAATCGTATTGCTAACAAGTATACCAGCGATCTGTCAGGAAAACAAGGGGCCGGGGAAGCGCTGCCCGGAGAGCACGAGCGCGCTTGCTGTCCAGGCCCAGCCCCTTAGCGCCTGCGCAAGTGAGTTTGTGTGGTCAAGTTATTCGCCGATCACTTTCACAATGACGCGCTTATCGCGCTGGCCGTCGAACTCAACGTAAAAGAGGCGCTGCCAGGGACCGGCGTCGAAGCGCCCGCGCGTGATAGGAATAACGACCTGCAGATGCATCAAGAGGTTCTTGAGGTGAGCATCGCCGTTATCCTCGCCGGTGCGATGGTGGTGATAGTCGGGCCGCTCGGGGGCCACCTGCTCGGCCCACTCCATGATGTCGCGCCAGAGGCCAGACTCCTCATCCTGGATAATGACGCTGGCCGTCAGATGCATCGAAGAGACCAGGGCCAGGCCCTCCTGGATGCCGCTCTCACGAATAATGCGCTCGACCTGATCAGTGATAGGAATGATCTCCTTGCGTTTCCTGGTATGAAAGGTGAGATAGGCCGTATGAGATTTCACAGTAACCTCCTGCGATAGGATCTTTTCGGGACCCGCCATCTGGCCCGTGGGACCAGATAGAGAGCGTTTCCCTTCAAGGATAGTGCCGGCTCCGGCGCTGGACAATTCAGGCGTTCGGGCCAGGCTCTTCCTTTTGGGGTCTGAAATATGGTACGCTCTGAAACAAAGTGGTTCAGCTCTTCAGCAGTGGCAACAGCGAGGACATTCCATGCAGCAGAGCAGACGCGGCGTGCTGACCGGTCTCTTGCTCATCGCCCTGGCCATTGTGCTGGCCCTCTTGATGGGCGTGGCGCGTGCACACGCTCCCCTTGGCTTTCTGTGGTCTGGCAACAATGTGTCACTCCAACAACAGGGACAGGGAACGCCCCAGACGCCCCACTTGCTCAATGGCAGGCTGGCCTCTCTTGGCTGGATCGTTGGGCGCGACTGCCAGCGCGGTATCCAGGCCTATCTGCAGACTGCCGACATCAACCCTGATGCTGCGCTGGTTGGCAGCGGCTGGGTCAATCCCTTGACAGGGCAGCTGATGGACGGCGAGAGCAACAACTGCCAGTCAGGCACGCTCAGCATGGAGAACGTGGTCCGCCTGATCCACAGCAAGGGAGGCAAAGCCTACCTGACGGTCACAATGGAGACCGACGCCAACGGCTGGACGGCCCAGCAGCAGTCGGACTATATCAAGGCGGCCACCCAGAAGCCGGCCTATATTCAGGCAATCGTCAACGTCGTTCAGCAGGGCGGCTACGACGGGGTCATTATGGACCTGGAGGGAGCGGACCGCACCTATCCCCAGATCCAGCAGCTCTTCGCCGACTACAACCGCCTGGTCTGGAAGGCCATGCAGGCCCTCAATAAGCCCTACGGCATCGCCCTCATCCACAAGGTGGCCGACCAGGACGACTACTATAATCTGAACGGCTTTGAAAACTGGTCGCTGCTCGGACACTGCGCCGATTTTATGGTCATCATGTCGTTGGACCAGTCCTATTTCACGCCGGGGCCGACCGTGAGCGTGCCCTGGCTCAAGCAGATTCTGGCCTACGCCCTCAAGACCATGCCCCAGATGCTGCCGCACCTGGTCTGGGAGTTTCCCCTCTACGGAGCACGCTGGCATCAGGCCGCCGACGGGCACTGGATCTTTGATGGCGGAATCAACTACGCCGACGCGGTGGCCCTGGTCAAGAGCATTCCCACCAACGAGGTCGACCAGGAGGCCAGCAATCTGAACGACCCCTACGCCGCCCACCTGGTCTACACGGACAGCAGCGGGACCAGGCACGCCGTCTGGTACCATACCGCCGAGAACTTGCTGCGCATCATCCGTGAATTTCGCGACCTGCTGAAGCAGACGCCGCAGTTCAGCAAGGCTCAGGCTCTTTTGCAAATCGCTGTCTGGTACCGGGCCACCTGGGAGCCGGGCACGCTCTGGCGCGCGCTGCTGCCGATCCTCCCCAATGCCACAGCCTAGACCTGGCGCCCCGTCCGTCACTGGACAGTAGAGCCCTGGCCCCCTGGCCCGGGCATACTTTCCGCCCCTGGCCGTCTGCGGCAGACAGCAGGAGGCCAGGCTGGCCAGCCTCACTCTTCCAGTCCAGGAACCAGACGACGCGTGCCCTCCACAAGGATACGCAGCACCAGCTCACTCATCTCCCCTGCCGTCAGTTTCCCCTCTTCACGCTTGCTCCACTGGGCGGCACAGCCAAAGATGGCCCAGCTCATGACCTCTGCCAACGTCTCCAGAGGCACCGGGCGCGACGACCATCGATGAGCTGAGCTACTCGCTGGAGCTTGCCACAGCCACTGAAGCAAGATGCGCGCCAGCTCTTGCTGGACCGCCCGCTCCATCAAGGGATCAAACTGCCCTCCCGCCGGTGAGCAGTACTCATGCAACCCGCCAAGGAATTCAAAGACAGCACTGATGAGCAGGCGCAGACTCTCCAGCTGCCAGCTACCCCAGGCTGGCAGCTTGCTGGTAACAGCCTCCAGAAAGCGTTCGCGGATCACCGCATCAGCCAGGGCATATTTATCGCTAAAATGGGCGTAGAACGTAGTACGATTAACAGTTGCCTTCTCAGCTATATCCTGAATACTGATATCGGAGAAGCTCTTCTCTTGCAAGAGTTCTAGAAACGCCTGCTGCAGCAGCCGCCGGGTACGGCGGACGCGCGGATCAACGTGTCCACCTGCTGATTCTCCCAAAGGCTGCCCTTCCGCTGTACTCATAACTGTTCCTCACAGCCTCCTGTGTAGACTAACTCGACGCTCGGCGCCCAACGGCCTGCTCCAAGTCGTTGCGATCACGACTTTGCCAACAGAGGGCAGCCCCCTGTTGCCTAGACAACAGAGAGGCTGGATTGTCTCTTGCCCAGCAGTTCCAGGGCACAGTAGTATGATAAGCAACAACTATTGCTTAGGCAATAGCCGATGCTTTCAGGATAGCTGTTGTTTAAGAAAAGGAGGGAGAACAATGAGCAACTGGTTTCTCTGGATCGTGCAGAGTCTGCTAGCCCTCGCCTTTCTGACAGCAGGAATCATGAAGAGTGTTCGCCCATTAGAGCAGCTCAAGCAGAGCATGGCCTGGGTAGGCAGGGTGCCCCCAATGCTGGTGCGCTTTATCGGTATCTGCGAGCTTCTAGGAGCTATAGGGCTTGTCCTCCCCCTGGCTACCGGCATTCTCCCCGGGCTGACGGTGGCCGCTGCCAGTGGTCTGGCCCTCATCATGATCTTTGCTGCCATTTTCCACGCCAGGCAAGGCGAATATCGCGAGATTGGCCTCAACTTGATCTTGCTTCTGCTGGCGCTAGTTGTCGCTCTCGGGCGACTGCCAAGCGCCCATTTCTAAAAACGCTGCCGGTCCTCTTTGTGGGGATACTGTAATTAGCAGAAGGAGCCTCCTCAACTCAAGAGCGATGAGGCTCCTTCCAGGCAAGGAAGCAATGCCAGGCGGTCGGGCAGAGGGAAGAAACCGGAGCTGGGCCACAGCAGCTCAGCGATGCAGCCCCACCTGGACCCTATACTCTGGCACCAGATGGATCGCCTGCAGCGTCACCGGCAGGGTCCCATCGCTGGCGGGCAACGGCAGGCGTTCGCGGGAGAAGTAACGCAGCACTGGTGCCTCAGCCCGTAAGGGTGTAAAGCGCAGGATCAGCTCCAGGTCCTGACCCTGGCGTAGAAAGCGCTTCAGCCCGATCACCCAGGGATACTCAGAGCCAAAGTAATCGGCTACCAGCTGCCCATCGAGAAAGGCCTGGCCCACATCGGCCACACAATCCACATGCAGAAAGAGGTCGTGCACCCCCTCCAGAGCCTCCGCCGCCAGCCGCAGGCGCACCACCTGGGGCTCCGGCTGCTCCAGCGACCAGCGCGCTGCCCAGGGTGCGCGCTCCAAACGATAGCGCTGGAACAGCCCTGTCTGGCCACATTCTTCCAGAGAGCCAGAGGCCACGATCGCGGCGGGCAGAGCTGGATAGCTCAGCACATCAAGCTGCGGCTCGCCCTGCCAGCAGATTCTCAGTCCCTCCTCCTCATCAGCATCCACCCAGGCCGCGCCTTTGTCCTCAGTAAGCAGCAGGTACTCGTCGCCGGCCAGCTGGACCTTCCAGCAGCGCAGGGCCTGCTCCTGAGACAAGACGAGCAGCTCCACAGTCTCGCCGGCGATGCTGGTCATCTCTAGCCGCGTCCCCAGACCCGGCTCCGGCCAGGCGTAGAGTGTCTCTTGCTCCTCCATGAACCTGCCGCCCTGGAGCGTCACAGCACGGCACCCCTCGCGTGCCAGAGCAAACTCTGCCTGGAGTCCCTCGGGAGCAAAAAAGACCATCCTCGTCCGTCCAGCGGACCGCAGGGCTGTCAGCGGCTGGGCTGTCGCATAGCGCAGGTGCAACCCGGAACCAAGCTCCAGCCCAACAGGCAAGATTGCGCTCAGCCCACGATGCAGCCGCAGACCACCCTCACGCGGCACGCGCAGTCTCCCCGCTGGCAGCAGCAGCTCCAGGCTGATCCCCTCCAGATCCTGGGCCTCGACATGATCCTGATAGGTATTGACAAAGAGAAAGCCCTGGCCCTGACGAGCGCGCGCCGCGTAGCGCAGCAGTCCGGTCGTCTGCGGCTTCACGGCAGAGGTTCCGGGCGGCAGCACCACGGGCAAAGGAGCCAACCGACTGCCAAACTCCTCCAGGAAGAGATGAAGCAAGCGCAGACGGTGATAAGAGGCATGCAGCTGGCCATACTCTCCTAAAGGAGCCTGGAAATCATAAGAGAGACGAGGCACCGTAAACTCATGGAAGAAGCCGTGGCGACCGACAGGATTCGTGCCCCCGTGGTACATATAATAGCCCAGCCAGTTGCAGCCGCTGCCCAGAGCCACCACGGCCAGGGCCTGCGTGCACTCAGGCGGCACCTGGGGACGGTGGAGATAGGTCATCTGGATGCCGGCCCCCAACTCACAGTAAGCATACGGATAGCGATCGACGGGATAATGGAAAGCTCCGGCCCGCCACCAGTCATTTTCAGGCTGCTGCGGCGAGCGAAAGAGAAATTCGCGGCTGGGCAAGGGATCAAAGGCGGGATCAGGCTCCCAGGGCGTAAAGGGATAGGCGGCATGCATGGGCAAAAAGCCCTCCGCAGGCACGGCAGCCCCTCCCCAGGCCGTGCAGGTGTAGAGGGGAGCCACCAGGCCCACCTCGTTGGCCAGAGCCCGCAGGCGCTCCAGATGGGCCGGCCCGTCGCTGCCTCGCGGCACCCATTCGCTGCCGGGCCGGAAGGTCAGCTCCCAGGGCGCCCCGGCATGCATATACTCGTTCTCTAGCTGCACACCGAGAATCGGCCCCCCGTCCTGAAAAAAGAGGCCCCGCACCTGACGAGCGATCTCGGCAAAGTAGCGCCGCACATAGAACAAATAGCGCTCATCGTTCGAGCGCACGGCCACCGCCCGCCCGTAGAGCCAGTCGGGCAACCCACCGTTACGACACTCGCCATGCACAAACGGCCCTACACGTAGCAGAATCTCCATTTCCATCTCTCTGCAGAGCTGCACAAAGGCACGCAGATCGCGATTATCCGCCCAATCAAAGCACCCCTCCTCTTCTTCGACATGAATCCAGAAGACGTAGATGGAGACCAGAGTCAGACCGCCGGCGCGCATCTTCTGCAGCGCTTCACGCCAGTAACGACGCGGATAGCGCGAGGGATGGAACTCGCCCATGACAGGAATCCAGGGCTGCCCGTTGCGGAGCAGATAGCTCTGCGCCAGAGCCAGTGTCTCCCCCTGCGGCGAGCGTGCCAGGAGCCGCGGCTCCGGCAGCCCCCCCTCCGCCTCCTCCGCAGCGCGCAGATCGAGTCGATAGTAGGAACGATCATCAGCAGGTAGATGTGGCTGCAATGATGTGGCGGACAATGGGCTTCTTCCTCCTGCTCTTCTCTCTTACAGAGTCGCTTGCTCGGCCTCGCCGATCGCTCAGGCCCTGATGCCATCAGGAGCACAGTCACAAGGGCACCCTTTTATCAGGTTGAGCTGTTGTCAGGAGCTATCGTCGTCCGAGAGCCGACCGACCAACCAGCCAGACTCAGGGCAGCGACCACAGGCATGGGTAGAGGCTCCGGAGGCCTGGACGGAGTCGGCCAGCGTGACGACGGGTTGGGAGCGAACAGTATGCCCGGTCAGGACGCCCAATCAGGATCAGGAAAGCGACCAGGACGAAGCGGGGGCCGCGGTGGACTGGCGTATCACCAGGGAAGGTGGGACCAGACGCAGCGGAGCCATCACCCCCTGGCGCTGAGCCGTGCCATCGCTGCTCTCACCAGGCGGCAGCGACTCGCGTCCCTGCTCCTGGCTCGCGGCCTCAATCTGGGCCAGCAGCAGCTCTGTCGCCTCCTGAGCCAGGCGCGTTTTGGGAATAGCGATGGTCGTCAGGGGCGGACGCAGATGGGCAGAGACCACAATATCGTCGAGGCCGACGATCGAGATATCCTCGGGGACACGCAGCCCGCGGTCAAGAACCAGCTCCATTGCCCCGAGGGCCATCCAATCGTTCGTCGCGAAGATTGCCGTTGGCGGCGTCAGCTCCTGCCCGGTGCTCAACAACTGGCGCGCCGCCGCATAGCCGCTCTCCAGCGAGGAGTCTCCCAGAGCGATGCGGCCTGGAGACAGCTCCAGGCCAGCCTGCCGCAGTGTCGTGCGAAAGCCCTCTAGCCGCAGATGCTGCTGAGGCTCGTCGACAATGACAGCAATGCGCCGGTGCCCCAGCGCCAGCAAGTGCTCGGCAGCCAGCTGTCCCGCCCGGAAGAAATCTACCGTCACCTGGGGGATGTCCGACGGCGACTCATTTTCTTGCCAGTCGCAGAGCACAATGGGCACCCCCTGACGGAAGTAGTGCGTGATGTCAGCAATGTCCATGCTCGACCCCATGATGATGTAGCCATCAACCCAGCGGCTCATCAGCCGCTCCATCTGCTGCCTCCCCAGAGCAAAATCACCGTGCGTGTTGCAGAAGAGGGTCTGGTAGTCGCGCTGGCGGAGAATGTTCTCGATGGCCTCCATGATCTCGGGATAGAAGGGGTTGGCAACGGTGGGCAGGATCAGGGCCACGGTAAAGGTCCGGTGCTGCGAGAGATTGCGCGCCAACAGATTGGGCCGATACCCTAGCTCGCGGGCATAGTAGAGCACACGCTGGCGTGTGGCTTCGCTAACTTTGCCTTTGCCGCTCAGCACATTGGCAACGGTGCTTTTGGCAACCCCCGCCGCCCGCGCAATATCGTAAATCGTGACCATGTGCCCCTTCTTGACCGCCGCAGGCTGTTCTTGCGGCGGCTGCTGCTGAAAGCGAGATTCCTTCATCGAAAGCGTATCCTCATCCCTTCGCTTAGAGTATAGAAGATGGACCGGTCCATGTCAAGTAATAGCCTTTCACCCTTGACATGGACCGGTCCATCTTCTATACTTTTCGCGTGTGGACCGTTCCACTTCCCCCTTGCCGGAGCAGGAAGAGCAGTCAGCTCCCAGGAGTCCAGATAGAGGGCAGACAGGCTGGCTGGTAGGTAGAGAGTCCGGCGAGCGGCGGTCCAGGCAGGCAAGGAAAGCGGTCAGGTCGGTCGGCCAGGCAGGAAGCCGGTGCCCCGTACCAGTGAGCAGCTGGAAGGAAGAGCGCGATCCGTGAAGGGATGAACGGACGGGCGGACGAACGAATGGGCAGATGGGACTAGGCGGATGAAGAGATGACTGGGCAGGGAGATGGGAGGGAGATGGCAGACCGAGTCAACGCCGAGAGGGCGAACAAGGCAACGAACTAACGTCGCCGGGTCAATCGGTCACTCGGTTAAGTGCGTCTGCGGTGCCTTCAGCAGGCGTCAGCTCCTACAGTGCAGTCAAGGAGGAAACGAGAGATGAACCGCGGTCTCCTATTTTGCCATGCCAGGGGGATGGCCAAGGCCGGCCTGCTGCTGCTCCTGGCGATCAGCATCAGCAGCTATCTCGTGGCCTGTGGTGGGACGCCCGCCAGCTCGGGACCCGTCACCCTCACTTTTTGGTCCTGGGTGCCCAACCTCCAGCAAGCGATTGACCTCTTCGAGAAGAGTCACCCCAACATCAAGATTAAGTGGCAGAACGTCGGTTCGGGCGGCACGGAGTACACCAAACTGACGACGGCCCTGAAGGCTGGCTCAGGCGCTCCCGATGTGGTGCAAATCGAGTACGCGTATCTTCCCCAGTACATCCTGAGCGGGAAGCTGGTCGACCTTTCGCAATACGGGGCCAACGATGTGAAGGATCAGTTCATCCCTTGGACCTGGGCCCAGGTCACCAGCGGCGGTAAGGTGTATGCCATTCCCCAGGATACCGGCCCGATGGGCCTGCTCTACCGCGAGGATATCTTTAAGAAATATAACCTCCCCGTCCCCACCACCTGGGACCAGTACGCCCAGGAAGCCATTCAGCTGCATAAGGCCAATCCCAAGATTTATATCACTGACTTCTCTCCCAGCGATGGCCCCTGGTTCTTCTCGCTGCTCTGGCAGGCCGGTTCCCAGCCTTTCGTGGTCAATGGGACGACGCTCAAGATCCATCTGGATGACGCCGCCGCGCTTAAGGTGGCGAACTACTGGGGGAACCTGGTCAAGAGTGGGGCGGTGAGCACCGCCGCCGATTGGAACAACGACTGGTACGCTGCGCTCCAGAATGGGACCCTGGCTACGTGGATCACTGCCGCCTGGGCGCCGTCCGATCTGGAGGGATTCGCGCCAAAATCCGCCGGCCTGTGGCGTGTGGCGCCGCTGCCCCAGTGGACTGCTGGAGAGCAGGCCTCGGCCAACTGGGGCGGCTCGACCGATGCGGTGACGACCCAATGCCAGCACCCCGCGGAGGCTGCGGAGTTCGTCAAGTGGCTCAACACGAACCCCGAGGCTGTCAAGATCTTGACCCAGAAGCTCTACCTCTTCCCCTCTCAGAAGAGCGCTCTGCAAGATCCCAGCTTCGATACGGCTAACGCCTTCTATGGCGGCCAGCAGGTCAACCGCATCTTTGTGGAGTCCGCTCAGGAGGTCAATACTTCTTTCCAGTGGAGTCCCTTCCAGGACTATGTCTTCTCTCAGCTGCAGAACCAGCTGGCGTCAGCAGTGAACGGCAAGATCTCGTTCGAGCAGGCGATGCATAATACGCAGAATGCGGTGGTGGCCTACGCGCGCTCACAGGGCTTTACGGTCGTCTCGTAGGCAGGCGCATCAGGAAGGCGCTGGGACTGGGGGCCGGGCGTCGGCCAGTCACTCTGGCAAGCTGCTCGCCTCCCCCGGCGCTATCCCCGGTCCACAATTTCGCTTCTTTTCCTTAGTCTGCCAGTGAGTCAGCTGTCCTCTCTTTTGCTTTCCTCGCCCGAATGAGAGGCTTGTACAATGATACCGTCACAAGATATGGCCAAGCATAGTCAGGCTGAAGCAAGGCAACAAGCAATCGAGATCCAGGAACTGGCCGCTCCCGCCAGCCGTCTCCCCAGCGCTTTGCGCTTCTGGCGAGGCTGGCGACGGCAGGTAGTGATCCCCTACCTCTTCCTGCTCCCGTTCTTGTTGCTCTTCTCCTTCTTTCTTCTGGTACCGTTATTGTACGCCCTTTGGACCAGCTTCTTTGTAGAGCGCTTGATCGGAGGGATGACCTTTGTCGGGTGGCAGAATTATCAGGAGGTGCTGCGCGACGGCAATTTCTGGGAAGGGGTGCGCAATGTGCTCTTGCTCCTGTTTACGCAGGTTCCGCTGATGCTCGGCCTGTCCTTGCTCCTGGCCCTGCTGCTCGATAGCCAGATCGTGCGCCTCAAGACGATCTTCCGTCTGGGCTACTTTCTCCCCTATGCGATTCCCAGTGTGATTGGCGCCCTCCTCTGGGGCTATCTGTATAGCGCCCATATCGGGCCTTTTGCCCAGCTGGCGGAGCTGCTCCACTGGCCACCTCCCCCTTTCTTGAGTGCCGCTGGTCTGTTGCCGTCGATCGCCAACATTTTGACCTGGCAGTGGACTGGCTACAATATGGTCATCCTTTATGCCGCCCTGCAGGCCATTCCGCCGGAGCTGTACGATGCGGCGCGTGTTGACGGGGCCAGTGGCTGGGAGATCGCCCGGCGCATTAAGATTCCGCTGATTGCCCCAGCCCTCGTGCTGACGGTGGTCTTCTCGATCATTGGGACGCTGCAGCTCTTTAATGAGCCGCAGATCATGACGGCTATCGTCCCCAATCTGATCCAGGATCACTATACGCCGAACCTGTACGCCTACAATCTGGCTTTTACGAACCAGCAGTATAACTACGCTGCTGCAGTCTCGTTCGTGCTCGGCGCTGTGGTCTTCGTCTTCTCTTATGTCTTTATGTTGGTGACCTATCGCAGGGGGCAACGCTAATGGCACGCATTGGATCGCTTCCCGCTGGCGGCCCTGTCGCTGCCACGACACGGCAGACCTCAGCCCAGGCCCGGACGGGGGGTCGACGCGGCGGCTGGACGCTGCGCGGCCTGGTACTGCTCTTCCTGGTGCTGATGCTGGTCTACTTTGTGATCCCGCTCTTCTGGCTGGTGGTTTCGGCGACGAAGACCAATGATGAGCTGTTCTCAACCTTCGGGCTATGGTTCGCACCCGATTTTCACCTGCTGCAGAACCTGCACGATGTCTTTACTTACGATGATGGTATCTTTGTCACCTGGCTGACAAACTCGGCTTACTATGCGGTGGTCAGCGCCCTGGGGGCCTCGCTGATTGCAACGTTGGCCGGGTATGCCTTCGCCAAGCTCTCTTTCCCCGGGCGAGAGCTGGCCTTCGCTATAATCCTGGGCACGATCATGGTCCCCAATACGGCCCTGGCCATTCCTACCTACCTGCTGCTGAGCAAGGTCGGCCTGGTCAATACACCACTGGCCATTATCCTGCCATCGCTGGTGACCCCCTTTGGGGTCTATCTGATGCGTGTCTACGCTGAGCAGGCGCTCCCAGACGATTTGCTGGATGCAGCGCGCGTCGATGGGGCCAGCGAGTGGCTCATTTTCTGGAGGATTGCCCTGCGCTTGCTGGCTCCTGGTTTTGTGACGGTGCTGCTGCTGACCTTCGTGGGAACCTGGAATAACTTTTTCCTGCCCCTGGTGGTGACCAACAATCCGGCGTACTACCCGCTGACAGTCGGTCTGGCCAATTGGAATCAGCTATCCCAGGCTTTCAGTGGATCGCGCATTCTCTATACGCTGGTCATCACCGGCTCGCTGATTTCGGTGGTCCCGCTGATCATCGGCTTTCTCTTCTTGCAGCGCTACTGGCAAGGGGGGCTGACGTTTGGGAGCCTGCGCTCTTAGCCGCACGCTCCCTCATTCCTTGTCAGGACTGCCAGTCTGGTAGGGTAGGCTCTGTTGTGTTGAGGCTGCTCTGCTGGCTCAAGCGGAGCGAGATGTGTGGCCTCCTCTCCCAGGGGCACACGCGCACGCTAGCCAGCAGACAGGGCAGGATGCCCTCAGACCATCTCGATGTCCTTGAGGAAGGTAGGCAGAATCGATGGATCGCGAAGAGCAGAGCTATCTCTTCTCCCCTGCCAGGGGAGCACGGCCCGCCCCTGCTCTCTGGAGAGAGAGCGTCAGTCGACGACGCTTTCTTGGCCAGATCGCGTCGGCCACAGCGCTGGCTGGTGGCTTGACCTTTGGCAGTGGCCTGCCAGCGGCCCTGGCGGCCCCGCACCCGGCTCCGCGCCAGAGCAGTGGGCCTCGCCCGCGGGTGCTGGGTCACGACCTCTCAACCTTGCAGCAATTGGAGGACGTCGGCAAGCGCTTCTCTGATCAAGGGCACGTGTTGCCCGCCGAGCAGATCGTGGCGCACCACGGCGCGACCTTTATCCGTGAGCGTTTATGGGTCCAGCCGCCGATTCCATACAACGATCTGCCCCACATTTTGACGATGGCGCGCCGCATCAAAGCCGCTGGCCTGCATTTCCTGCTGGATTTCCATTATGCTGATTTCTGGGCCGATCCCGGCCACCAGACAACGCCCCAGAGCTGGCAGGGTCAGGATCTGGCAACCCTGGCGCAGACGGTCTACGAGTATACGCGCTCAGTGCTGGGGGCTTTGGCGCGTCAGGGAACACTGCCAGAGATGGTGCAGACAGGCAACGAGGTGACGGCGGGCATGCTCTGGCCCGAGGGCCAGATCTACGTCAACGGGACAGAGCGCTGGCCGCAGTTTGCCACCTTGCTGAAGGCCGCCATCGCCGCTGTGCGCGCTACCAGCCGCGCGATCGAGGTGATGGTGCATATCGATCGCGGTGGCGATAATGCTGGCTGCCGCTACTTTTTCGATCATATCCTGGCTCAGGGTGTGGATTTTGATGTGATCGGCCTCTCGTATTATCCGTGGTGGCATGGGCCTCTTTCGGCGTTGCAGGCCAATCTCAACGATCTGGCGCCGCGCTATGGCAAGGATCTGGTGGTGGTAGAAACGGCTTATCCCTGGACCTTGACCGACGGCGATAGCGAGCCAAACATTGTCAACGCCCAGACCACATTGCTGCCGGGCTACCCTCCCACGCCCGAGGGCCAGCTCGCCTATATCCGGGCCGTGCGGGCGATTGTGGAGCAGGTGCCGCAGGGTCGAGGGCGCGGGCTGGTCTATTGGGAATCGGCCTGGATACCCGGCGTGGGCTGGGAGCCAGGGGCCGGCGATGCCTGGGACAATCTGACGCTCTTCGATCGCCAAGGCCGGGCCCTGCCTTCGATTCGCTGCTATGAGTAACGGACAGCCAGAGGCGGACGAGCAGATACCTTCCCCTCTCCAACGACCGAGTGTTCAAGCGCTATCTATCGAAGCCGACACAGTCGCAATGTGAGGCGCCCACACAGGTGGCCCAGTCTGCTGATTTGGGAGATTGGGCCACTTGCTTTTCATAGCCGGCCTCAGATGGCGCGACTTCCTCTTCTTCGCCTTCCGTCAGTCAGTCAGCCAGTCAGCTCCCGCTCCCCCCTCGCTCGCCACCTGGTTGCTAGCGAATAATGCCACAGGAGGCAATACTGGCAGCGTGCTCCTGCAGGAGGGTCCCCGCAATGGTCAGGAGCAGGCGAAGGCGCTCGTCACTGAGACGGTAATAGACATATTTTCCTTCACGTACCCCCTGCACCAGGCCGCACCAGCGCAGGCAACTCAGATGGGTCGAGACCCGCCCTTGGGGCGCGCCCAGGGCCGCGACCAGCTCGCTGACTGTGCGCCCCTCAACAGGGGCCTCCAGTAGCAGCGCCAGCAGGCGCAACCGGGTCGGATCACTAAGTACCTTGAAGAAGCGCGCATAGAGCTCAGCGACCTCGGGCGTCAGGGCGCCCGCGCCCTCAGGCTGCTTCCTTGCCTCATGACGCTGCCGACCTGCCAGGCCGGCCATCGTCACCACCTGTGACGTGACGCCGGCGTTGTTGCTCTCTCCCTCGCTCTGCATATGCACATTTGCCTCTTTTTCAGGTGTTGCCATACTTCGGCTATCATATGCATCCGTATAGGCTGATAGGAGGATGATATCATTCGGTAAGGCGCGCGTCAAGGAAAGCACCCCTGGGACTTGCTGGCCTGTAGTGTGGCGGTAGCCTTCCGGCCAGGGGACAGGGAGGAAAGAGACAGGTAGGTCAGGCAGGCAAGCCTGGGCGACAATTCCGGTGAGTGTACTATACTAATACTGACCGTTCTGCTGCAGCTGACGAGGGCATGGCGCACTGCAGTCAGTCAGCCAGTCAGCCAGAACAGCCTGGAGGAGAAATTGAGGATTGCCTATCCGTCCCTACTGGGAAGGGAAGCACACAACGTATGTGGAAAGATCTGCTTGCTCAAGGAAAATTTGCACGGCTCTGCCATTTAGCTGCCAGATTGATCCTGGTATTTGGGTTGGCTACTGCCGCAGTGGAGGTATACCTGATCTGGGGGACCTATCAGCGTCTCATCCAGCTCGGGCTGGCTCCCGGCAGCGGTGGGGCCTTTCTCGTCAGCCCGGACAATTCTCCGTATGTGCGGGTGATTGCCAGCAGCACTGTGAGCTGGCTGGACCTCGCGGGACCGCTGGCTTTTCTCTTCGGCACTCTCGCCACCACTATCTTTTATAGCCTCTTGCTGACCCTGATCGGGCATGTGCTCAGTGCTTTCGCCGGTTCCACCCCTGTCAGAGGCCGCGCTGAAACGGCGCCGGATGGCCCCGGCGCAGATGAGACGGTGGATGACCTGGTTTTCCAATCGCTGGATGAGGTGGAGGCAGGCCAGAGGAGTCGAGGCGGACGAAGCCGTTAAATTGGTGGAGTCTGGTCCGCTCCCGACTTCCCCCTCCCTCTTTCTGGTCTGGGCCAGCGCGCTCGCTCAGCCAGCGCTTGCGGCCAGCGGCAGACTGGCGCCGACCAGCTGGCTGATTGCGCGACTCATGCGCACAGGATTGCGCGTCGAGGTGAGATCGCGGTAGCCATCAATGAGAACGAGGGCCCGCGGCCCTGCCTCTGTCTGCGATCGGGCTTCACCCCAAAGGCGCCGCTCTTGGCCTGCGCAGGAGCTCGCTCCCAGGCGATTCATGACAAGCATATTCTCGCGGGCCAGCAGGCGATGTGGCAGATAGGCATAGAGTGGCGATTGCAGCTCCGCCAGTTGGGCCTCAATCTGCTCCGGCTCGTGGCCATAGCGACGGCAGGCTGCGCGCACCTGCTCACGCAACGCCTCCTCATCCGGGCTGAAGATTGCATCCAGAGCCTGGAGCAGATTCATCACGCGATTCAGGAGCACGGCCCGGCCATGACGGAGTCGAAGCAGCAGCAGGTCCAGCCCCTGCTGGACGGAACGGCGAGCATCTTGGATCTGCCGCGTGAGATCGGCGAAAGGCATAGCGTCCAGCCGCCGCTGCAGGAAAGCGACCACTTCGGCGGTCTCACCCTCCTGCCAGCCGCGCAGCAGCTGCAGACAGCGCTCGCCCTCGTAGCGCGTGATTGTCTTGGGCACGCTCAGCAGGCGGTCCTTGCACTCACAGATCCAGAGGGCATGGAAATAGCGCACCGTCATCTCGACGGGGAAGGTTGCAAAACGTTCCTGACCCTGCACCTGCTGAACGAAGAGGAACGCGGCTTCAAATTCGGGGCGTAAGCGTGCAAAGGCATTCAGCTTCTGCTCGACCAGCATCTCAGTAGCTTCGTCGCTTGTTGCTTGCCTGACGTACATGGCTCGCCTCCCCTCAGAGCACTGGCTGGTTGACTACAGACCGACAGGTGCCGCCTGACCCCGGCAGGGAGGTGACGCGGGCCTGTATGGCCCTCTCTGCCCTCTTCTCCGCATCCACCCTCTCTGAGCGAGCGGGCAGGTCAGGCCGCGCCACTGCGAGTCAGGTGGCGGTGACAGCAGAGCTGGTCAGCTCCTCAATGATCCAGGAGCAGACATTTTGTGGCACCTTGGGATACCTTGCTCTTATTGTACTGCCATCAACGGAGCAGGGCAAGCAGGACAGGAAGGCATAGTTTGGCGACCCCCGTGGCATCAGCCTGACCCTGCCCGGCGGGCCGAAACAGGTTGGGCAGGAAAGAGCGAGGCGCGTCGACTTAGGCGGCAGAAGAGTTGACGGTCAGGCGCTAAGCTGTTATCATGACGGAAGATCGGTGCAAGAGCCATTTCAGCAGCAAGGCAACACGCTATGGATGAACCACGCACCTGGCGCGAACTGCTAGGAACCATCATCTCTGATACCCACGAGAGACAGCGCCTGGCTGAGGAGCTGGGGGTGACACCCACTACCTTGACTCGGTGGGTCTCCGGCGCTTCCGATCCCCGCCCTCAGAATCTCCGCCTGTTACTCAAGGCGCTGCCTCAATACCGCGAGCAGCTGCAGGAGCTGATCCAGGCCGAGTTTGAGGACTTCGTCACAGCTCCTTCCGAGGACTCGTCCCTTGAGATTCCCGCCGCTTTCTATGCGCGAATCTTCCGGGCCCGCGCGACGACGACCGAGGCGATGCGTTATTGGTCGCTGAGCAACCTGATTCTCCAGCAGGCGCTGGGACAGCTCGACCCCGATCATATGGGGATGGCCGTGCGCGTGGTGCGCTGTATGCCTCCCAAGGAGGGGAAGATCCGCAGCCTGCGCGAGTGGCTCGGACTGGGCACGCCTCCCTGGGGGGGTGAGCTGGAACATAAGGCGATGTTCTTGAGCGCCGAGTCGCTCTCAGGCTACGTCGTGAGTTCCTGCCGCCCGAACGCCATCCAGAATATCGATGAGGAGCACTCACTCATCCCCGCCCACCGCGACCCCCACGAGCACAGCGCCGCCGCCCACCCTATCCTCTACGCTGGGCGCGTCGCCGGCTGCTTCCTGGTCTCCAGCACTCAGCCCTACTACTTCCTCTCCCAGGCTCGCCTGACGCTCATTCAGCAATACGCCGATTTGCTGGCTCTGGCCTTCGACCCCCAGGAGTTCTATGATCCCAAAGATATCGAACTGCGGGTCATGCCCGATCAGAGCATCCAGCGACAGTATTTTATGCAGTTCCGCCGCCGCGTCTCAGAGGTGATGATGGAGGCCACACGCTCGGGCCACTCCCTCAATAATCTGCAGGCGGAACAGCGGGTCTGGCAGGAGCTGGAAGATAAGCTGCTCGAATTGTCTCTGCGACTCAATTGAAGAGGTTCTAGCATAGAAGATCGTCTATGTTCGACGATTTTATCAGGCGGGAGCAGGAGAACGGCGAGCTTGATCCGCGCTGGCGGCGCACCTGCCTGGGTGGTGGGCGCCTGAGCGTGGTGGAGCAGTCGCATCTGCGTCTGGAGCTGGAAGCCAGCCGTCAGGGGGAGTACAGCGATGCGCAGATCGACGACTATGGTGAGCTGCCGCGGCGCGCTTTCCCCTGGCGTCCGCCGCTGCGTTTGGAGGTTCGGGCCTGCTTCTCCCACCCAGCGGCGACGCTGGCCAGTACCGCGGAGACGCCTGGGCTGCTGCGTGGAACCGCTGGCTTTGGTTTCTGGAATTACCCGTTTTCGCTGCGCGGCGATGTATTGATGCTCCCCGAGGCGGTCTGGTTTTTTTACGCCTCGCCCCCTTCCAACATGGCGCTGGTACCAGGTGTACCGGGCTGGGGGTGGAAGGCGCAGGTGGTGCATGCGCTGCGTCCGGGCTTCCTGACGGCGGTCGTGCCTACGGCGCTGGCCGCTCTCTGGGGGCGGCTCAGCGGCGAGCTGGGTCCCGCGGCACGCTGGTTACAGCGTCTGACCGGGACCCAGGAGCGTCTGCTGGAGGAGGTCGCTCTGACGGAGTGGCATACCTACGCACTTGAGTGGCTGTCGTCGCAGGCCCGTTTCTTCGTGGACGGCAACCTCCTCTTTACTGCCCCTACCCCGCCCCTGCGTCCCCTGGGCTTCGTCGCCTGGGTGGACAACCAGTATGCCATCGCTACGCCGCGCGGTACCCTGCGCTTTGGCACGATTGCGACGGGTCGCCAGTGGCTCGATCTCGACTACGTGCGGATCGAGCCGCTCTAGAGGGCCGATGAGCCTTTCGCCTCCTTGATAGGTGGTTCCAGCACTTCGTCGATGATGCCATATTCCACGGCCTCAGCGGCGCTCAGGAAGAAGTCGCGGTCGGTGTCATGCTTGATGCGCTCCAGGGGCTGGCCAGTATGTAGCTGAATGATCTCGTTGAGCATGTCGCGAGTATGGAGCATTTCGCGGGCATGGATCTCGATGTCACTGGCCTGGCCGCTGACGCCGCTGGCAGTCCACGGCTGATGCAGATGGATGCGGGCATGCGGCAGGGCCCGACGCCGTCCACGGTCCCCTGCCATCAGCAGGATAGTACCAAAGCTGGCGGCATAGCCGACACAGGTGGTGGCGATGGGGCAGGGCAGCATACGCATGGTATCGTAAATGCCCAGTCCAGCGGTAATGACCCCGCCCGGTGAGCTGATGTAGAGGTTGATCTCTCGCTCGCTGCTCTCGGCAGCCAGAAAGAGGAGTTGGGCAATGACCAGTCCGGCCATTTGTTCCTCGATCGGGCCGTTGATCAGAATGATGCGCTCTTTGAGCAGACGAGAGTAGAGATCGTAGGCGCGCTCTCCGCGTCCCGTGGCTTCGATGACGGTCGGTACGTAAAGGGTAGCACTCATAACAACTGGTCCTTTCTCACGGTTGCCCTCTGTCTGGTCTTCGTTCCTTTGCAGCTTACTCTTCTCCGGCTGCCTCTCGCCTTGATTCGAGGAGGCGGCGTACAAAGTAGTAGTGCAGCTGGGTGCCGCTTCCGCTGGCGCGCTCGTCGACAATAGCCTGGAGCAGCCAGCCCTCTTGCCCAAGCCTGGCCAGGCTGGCCTCGGAGAGCAGTGGCTCTTTGCGCAGATCAAGGCTGATGAGACGATACTCCCAGCGGGGAGGCTCCAGCTGGTGCTCTTCATAAACAATGGGAATATGCAAGGTTGACTGGATGTGTTCTTGTGTATATGACAGGAAGAGAGCCAGAGGACGTGGTAGCATGCGGATACTCCTTTCTCTTCTCTGATGCGACGTCGGCCTGCCTGGTCAGGTTCGGTTCAGGTTTCCGCCTCGCCTGCTCCTCCCCTGCTGCGACCGGCAAGCCGGAAAGGGGAGGACACCTTGAATATAGCAAAGTGGAGGGGTATAGTGATAGCAAAAAGCGATGCTATCAGCATAGCTGTCCGCCAGGCTATGCTATCAGCATAGCTGTCGAAAGCGGCAGAGAGGCCACAGACTCCTCTGCAAAGGAGGAGCGCAGAAAGGAGCGTGGGGATGGCCGATCTTCAAGAGACGCTCGGGAAGGTGATTCGCCGGGCGCGCCAGCAGCGCCGGCTGACGATGCGCGAGCTGGGAGAGCGCGCTGGTCTCTCGGAGATCTATGTCGGTGAAATTGAGCGCGGCCAGAAGTATCCCTCGGCCCGGGTACTGGAGAGTGTGGCAGCGGCCCTTGATCTGGAGGTCGCCGAGTTATTGGAGCTGGTTGCTACCGAGCTGCGCGAAGCCTCGGCGGCAGCCCGCGGCGGAACCGGTGGCCTCGGCTTCGGCTTCGGGAGACCGGAGCCTGTTCGCAGCAGCATCGGCACTCAGGAGAAGGGAGCCGCGTCCAGCGAACCATTGGCAGCTCAGCAGGTGTTGACGATGGCCAGCTTCAGTTCCCTGTTGCTGGCCGGACGGCTGGGAGAGGCGGCGATCCGGCGCTCACGCCGCTAAGCCAGGATACGTGCTTCGGCTCGCAACAGAGGAGGGCTCACAGGCGCAGACGGTCTGGCGCTACCCTCCTCTGTTGTGTTTCGCCGGAAGGCAAGCCTTGCCTTGCATCAGCTTTGCATGGTGACCACAGTGTGGCAGAGGGACCGGGCGCGGCTGTGCAGGTGCTGGCGAGCTGGCCTGACGTGACAGCGGGCGCTAGAGGCTAGATGAGAAGAGTAAAGCCCCTTTCCGTCACGAGCGCCACCAGCGGCGCGGTCGATGGGCATAGCTGCCACGACGATAGTAGTAGGGAGAGAGGCGACGATAGGCGAAGGCACTCCAGATGAAGACCAGGACCGCCGCCGCCAATACCGACGTTACCAGCGGAACGCCATTGAGGTATGGCTCACCACTGATGTGCCAGTGGAGGACACCATCAACCAGAAAAATGGCCAGCAGGCCCAACAGAATGGCCCCAACAATGCCACCAGGGGCGTGACGACGAGCGATGAATTCTCCCACTACTCCAACAATAGCGGCAATGATAACCCAGATGATGAGCTGCTCCAGGCTGATAGTCATGTTGACATGCACCTCCTTGTTTGAGCCGGTCTCGCCCGGCTTTCCCTGGATGCTCGCTTCTACAGCATCTGGGTAAAACACGTGCTTCCCGCGCCGCGGGTTTCAGGCCGCCCAAGCCAGGAACGCTCTTTGCCGGCCCGCACCCCTCTCCCGCAGAGGGAGAACGCAGACCAGACTGCCTCGCTTTGTGCTCCTCTCCCCCTTATGGCTATAGGAATTCGTGGCCGTGAGCCAGGAGAACGGCCCGCGCGGCTTCTAGCTGCGGCTCGCGCACTAAAAGATAGTCGGTATCGTAGGTAGAGAGCGCAAAGACCGGAATGTGGGCCTCGGCCAGTGGCTTGAGCAGCGTGGCGAGTATCCCAGTCAAAGCAAAATCAAGGGGACCCACGACCTTGAGGGCGGCCCAATCTGACGCACAGGGTACACCTTCGGGCACCCACGCTTGAGGGCAAACCACCGACAGCTCATCGGCGGTCCAGGTGAGCGCTAGCAAAGCCTGCCGTTCCAGGCCGGCGGCAGAGAGCCAGCCCGGCAGCGGACTGTCAGGAGCGAGGCGGCAAATCGCCAACTGGCGCGCAGCTACCTGCAACTGCATGGGCATCTGTCCTTTCTCATCTCTCGCTGGCACCAGTTCGGGCCACCATCCTACCTCTAGCAAGGCCCAAATGGCGGCCCGTCCAGCAGAGCCTTTCTGCATGAGAACTGGACCTACGATAGCATAGCCTTTCGGTCCTGTCCAGGCACGCTCGCCCCTTCCGTTGGATTGCAAGCAAGCAGCATCGATGTTATAGTAGTAAGAGAAAGGAAAGCTGCATAGCTGTACAGGTTTTACGAAGACGAAAGGAGTAAGCCGGGATGGCCACTCGTCCGCGAGGGAGCGAGACAAGGGGGAGCGCCGAGGTGGCAGATCTCTGCCAGGTGCGCGCGGTGCATCCTGAGCAGGTCGAGGCGGTACGACAAAGCTTGCTGCCCCAGGAAAGTGCAACGCGCACAGCAGCCCTTTTTGCCGTTCTCAATGATCCGACGCGCTTGCAAGTGCTCTTTGCTCTGCTGCACGCGCCAGCTGGCGAGCTTTGCGTGTGCGATTTGGCTGCCGGCCTTGGTCGGGATGATACGACCATCTCGCATCAGCTACGGGTGCTACGCACGCAAGGCATTGTGAGTATGCGCAAAGTCGGACGAGTGGTTTACTACCGTCTCGTCGACGATCATGTCCGTCAATTGCTTGAGTTGGGCCTGGCCCATGCGAGCGAGCCGGCAGGAGGGTCACCCGCTCCATTTTCCAGGGTGGAGGTTTCCGCATGACCATGTTTCTCGGTCATCGTGAAGAGCCTGCAATGAAGCAGAAGAACAAGGGAACGCTTCTTGAGCGGGTGGGAAAGGGAAAGACCAATCGCTATCACGAGAGCTATCATCACAGCCACGCTCATACTCACGCCCATCATGCTCATCATGAGGGGATGCCGCGGCGGAGCCTCCGTCTGGCCTTTCTGTTGACCATAGTGATCCTGCTCAGCCAGCTTGTGGGTGGCCTCCTGGCCAATTCGCTGGCCCTCTTTTCGGAGGCCGGCCATGTGGTGACGGACCTCTTTGCGCTGGGTCTAGCCTGGTTCGCGGCGGTCCAGGCGGAGCGGCCCGCAAATGCACGCCGCACTTTCGGCTACCATCGCGTCGGTATTCTGGCCGCCCTGATTAATGCGGTGACGCTGATTGCGATTGCAGTGGGAATTCTTATCGAGGCGGTTAGTCGCCTGCGCCACCCGGCTGAGGTGCAGCCGCTGGCGATGTTCGTGACGCCCTTGATCGCCATCGCTATCAATCTCTTTATCAGCACTGTACTCCAGCGCAATGGCCACCATAATCTGAATACGCGCGCGGCGCTGCTGCACGTGCTCGGCGATGTGGGCGCCTCGCTGGCGGTCATCGCCGGTGGCCTGGTGCTCCTGGCAACCGGTTGGAACGCCGTCGATCCGCTGCTGTCAGTGGGGATCGCCCTGTTGCTTGCCCTGGGCGCCTGGCAGGTCGTGCGCGAGGCGACCGATATCCTGCTGGAAGCGGCACCGCGTGGTCTTTCGGTGACTCAGCTCGCTCACGATATGCTGCAGGTCGAGGGCATCCGCGAGGTTCACGATCTGCATGTCTGGACAATCGCGAGCGGGATGCCAGCGCTGGCCTGCCATGCGACAATCGAGGATGGGACTCCAGCCCGCAGCGCTTCGATCCGCCGTGCGCTGACGCAGATGCTGATGGAAAAGTACCATATCGATCACGCGACGATCCAGTTCGAGTCGGAGAAGGATCGCCAGAGCTGTTGCCACGGTCAGAGCCTCTACTGTTGCCTCGATCCTTCACGGCGCCCGCGTCAGCCGCAGGCCGCAGCCGAGGAGTAAGTGCGGGGTCAGAGCACTGGCCACGGGACTTCCAACATGGATGGCTGCCCATAAGGAGGAGCCTGGGGCAGGGAGAGAGGGCCACACGCCAGGTCAGCTCAGCGGTCTTCCAGGTAATCGGCCCCTGCCGCCAGCGAGGAAGGAGCGTTGACGGGCTTCCGTTGCCCCAGGAGTAGAAAAGTCATGAGGGCCCCCAGGCCAAGCAAGGCGATGATACTGGCCATCGGTAGGGCTGTCTGAGATCCCGCGATGCCAACGAGCGGCGAGGCCAGCGCGCCCAGGACAAATTGTAGTAAGCCAAGGAGGGCAGAAGCGCTACCGGCAGAGTCTGGATGGTCGGCCAGGGCTAAAGCGGCTGCATTGGGGAATACCATGCCCTGGCTGGCCACAACGACGAAGAGGGCTGGTAGAATGCCGATTAATCCAAGACCACTGATGACCGCTAAGAAGAGACCTCCTCCGCCGAGAGCTACGGCTATTAAGGCTCCGGCCAGCAGTTTGCGCGGCTCTACCCGTCCAACAAGCCGGCCATTGATCTGCCCTACGATGGCGATACCCAAGGCATTCGCCCCAAAGACCAGGCTGAAAGCCTGGGGCGAGAGACCATAGATCTCCTGGGTGACAAAGGGAGAACCAGAGATGTAGGCGAACATGGCCGCCGCCGAGAGACCTCCAGAAAGGGCATAGCCCAGAAAGATTTTGTCTGTGAGCAGGCGGCGAAAAGTGCCAAGGGTTATCTCTAGCTTGCCACTTTGCCGTCGTTCCGGCGGCAGGCTCTCAGGAAGCCCCAGGAGAGCCGCAACCCAGATCAGGACAACGAGCAGGGCAAGCAGGAGAAAGATACCACGCCAGCTCATGAGGCGCAGCAGGAACCCGCCAATGAGCGGGGCCGCAATGGGAGCGATACCACTCACCAGCATGAGCATGGAGAAGAAACGGGCCAGGGCAATTCCACTGTATTTGTCTCTCACTGTGGCTCGGGCAATGACGATACCCGCCGCTCCTGCCATTCCCTGGATAAGTCTCAGGCCAATCAGCAGCGTGATCGATGGGGCCCCAGCACAGCAGAGCGAGGCAAGTATGTAGGCCAGGAGTCCAATCAGGAGAGGGCGTCGCCTTCCAAAGCTATCACTCAGCGGACCCGCCAGTATCTGACCAAGGGCTAGCCCAACAAGACAGGCGCTTAAGGTAAGTTGGGCCTCCGAGGCGCTCGCACCCAGGTCCCGGCTGAGGAGAGGCAGCGCGGGTAGATACATGTCTATCGACAGCGGGCCAAAGGCCGAGAGCGACCCCAGAATGATGATGAGCAGGATGTAACGCCATCCCACGTCAGTTTCCACTCGCTGCCTCGACTGCTCCCTCTCGTTAATTGACGGCTGTCTCATTCGCTCGCTTGCTCACAACATATATATTTATCTATTTATAGGACAGGAGAAGGAAGAAACTTCAGCTCTCGATGGCTCTTTCCACGCAGCGCTTGTGGTCGACTTTCGCTGCTGCTGTGGCAATGATCGGGTTGGCTGCTACGTTCTTCGGAACCTGCTCGACTGGACGAAGATATGTCCATCTTCTCATAGTATAGCTGAAAGAGAGGGAGGGTGTAAAAGTCTCTTGCAGGCTCGGACCCGCTGCGAGGCCAGCGGGCAGCCGCGAGAGACAGCAAGAGACAGCAAGAGACAGCAGACGGTAGCCAGACCAGACGCCGACGCCGGAGGGCAGACCTGGCCCCCTATAGGAGGAAGCGCCAGCGGTTCTGGTCAGCCTGCCCAGGCCAGGTGTCTGCAGCTTGTGAGGCACGTTTATGCTTCGCCCGATGCCCCGGGTCTTGCTTTACCTTCCTGTCTCAAAAAAATCTTTTTGCTGCTGTAGCCTCTCTAGAGCTTGTTGGTAGAGCGGCGACGCCCAGCGGCGAGCCTCTGGTAGTCGTATGCGCGTGTACATCCAGGAGAACTTAGCGCGCACGTTCTCAGGGGACCAGCCAGTGCGAGCATTGCTCATCATGTTGAGAAAAGGCTGGACATTGACCTCCAGGAAACTGAGGCTGTCCGCCGCCTGAACCCAATCAGCTGCGGGCCATCCTCCTACCTCATGGACGCGGATCAGGGCCATCACCTCTTCTGTCAGCTCAGGCGGCGCCTGCTGCTCGTGCAGAAAGTCGCCCACGATGCGCGCCGAGCGTTCAGAGTGGGCCTGGAGATAGAGGGGATCATCTGGCCCACGTGAGGGGTCTTGCTTTGGGCTATCGGGTCCTGGAAAGGCTCTCTCCATGTCATGGGTCAGGGCCGCCAGCAGCATGGCCTCCGAGGCAGCTGGGTTGATACGTTTGAGCCACTCCTCTGTTTTGAGCAGATGCAGCGCCTGCCCCCCAGCGTGCTCCTTGACCCAGGAGCGAGCAGATGCCAGTAAGCTCTCCATCGATGGCCTCACCCTTTCCTTATCAACGCAAGCAAGAAAGCATTACTCACTATCTCTAAGCTTAAACACCTCTGTCAAGCTCGCTCAGCTCCTGGGGCCGCAGCTTGCACCGTGAGCCCGGCAGCGATGTCCGGGCCTCCACTGGAAGCTTGCCAGACCTTTGCTGATCGTGACAGTTGCATCACTACTGAGCTTTATCGCCAGTTCAGCAGCTTTCAGCCGATCCGCACCGCGAATAGCCCCCCTGTCTCTGGTCGGTTGACACCCTATTTTATTCATGCTATCATCAACGACAAAATTGGTCCTTTATCATAATATTTTCTATCGAAGTGTTGACTATGACCGCTATTAAAGGGAAGTTGCGTAGATTGGTGCTCCTGGAGAAATGGAACTTGGCCGCGTTCGGCCTTATCCTGGTCGGGGTCAGCTTGCGCCTGATGCTGCTCAAGCAGCACTGGCCCTGGACTGACAGCGATGAGGGGGTCTTTGGCCTGATGGCGCGCCATATTGCCTATCAGGGTGAGCACCCAACATTTATGTATGGCTCGTTCTATATGGGACCGCTTCAGGCTTACCTGGGCGCCGCCTTCTTTCATCTGTTCGGATCATCGCTTCTTGCTCTGCGACTCGGCCTGGTCATGCTCTTTGCGCTCTTCCTGGTTGCTCTCTATCTCCTGACCCGTACACTGTATACCCCAGGGCTGAGCTTGCTGACGCTGACGTTGCTGAGCCTCGGCTCGCCTTATATGCTCACCTATCAACTGCGCTCCTATGGGGGCTATCTGGAGATCTTGCTCTGCGGGACACTGGCGCTCCTGATCGCTGCCTGGTTAGCGCTCTCCACTGCTCCTGGCCCGACACTCTCCTGGCGCCGCCTCCTGCTCCGCTGTGGGGGCTATCTGGCCTGGGGCATCGTGGTGGGCCTGGGCCTCTGGAGCGATATGCTTTTCTTACCGCTGATGGGCCTCTCTGGCATGTTAATCATATTTTTCTGCTGGTGTGAGTTAGTGCGTCTGTTACCTGTTGTTTGCATGCTGGGCGGCCTAGCCCTGGGTATGTGGCCGCTGCTGGCCTATAATCTGCACGCTCCGCCAGGTCTTGATACGCTCAGCGCTGTGGCGGTGCAACAGCAAGGGCCGGTGCCGCTGCACTATACACCAGCCCTGGTCTGGCAGCAGATCAAGGCCACTATCCAGCTCTCTCTGCCCACGATTAGCGGCAATCCTTTCTGCCCTGTCAGTGAAGTGCCGGTCTTGCGGGACCCCACCAGCGCCCCTACGCTGGCCTGTCGGCTGATT